>NZ_JACJOQ010000296.1:0-2786 GCF_014695635.1 Coleofasciculus sp. FACHB-712
ATATCTAGACGATCTAGCTGCCTAAAACCCCAATAACCAACCCCAAACAAAACGATGATTAATGAAAATGGAATACTCGCACATCCACATCCATTATTTTCTTTTTTAGGTGGCATGATAACAAGGGTGATTGTTCAACTCGGAGAGTAACTCTCTTGACTCAATTGAGGCTTGCTTGTATTAACCGATACTCTGGAAGCGCGGAACGAAGAATTTAGAGAGAATGGTGGTATATCAAGGTACTTCACTTCGCGATCGCTTAATTCCGCATCACTGCGGCGACGAAAACCAACAACCTGTCCTAAGACTGCGTTCATCGTTGTCAGAATTAATTAAATGACACGAATTGGTTTACAACGTCGTTAAACGACATTAATCTGTTAACGACGACAAATAATGTGTTAATTGACAAAATAAATGGAGGTTAGCGGACTCGAACCGCTGACATCCTGCTTGCAAAGCAGGCGCTCTACCAACTGAGCTAAACCCCCAAACTTGAAGTCGGAACTTCAGACACTTTTGTTATATTAGCTCATCTGCTTCCATTAGGGAAGGGGGTAGAGGAAGAAATATTTAGATGCATATCATCACAGAAGCTTACTCTGTTAGGTTAGGTGATGAACCAGCGTAAAACATTTTTACTCATTGCTGTTGAGTGGGGAAATGACCCAAGTTGTTGTAGCTTTCTATAAATTTGTCAAGTTGCCAGATTTTGCCGATAAGCAAGACCCCTTATTGTCGCACTGCAAAAGACAGGGTATTAGAGGGACAATTCTGCTGGCAGCAGAAGGTATTAACGGGACGATCGCGGGTTCTCGTGAAGCAATCGACTCAGTTTTATCATTTTTACGCTCCGATCCGCGCCTAGTTGACTTGGAGCATAAAGAGTCTTATGCCGATTCTCCGCCGTTTGACCGGATGAAGGTGCGGTTGAAGAAAGAAATTGTCACCTTGGGATTGCCGGAAATCGATCCGAGCGATCGCGTCGGTACTTATGTCAGTCCACAAGCGTGGAATGAACTGATTTCCGATCCAGAGGTGACGATTATTGACACCCGCAACGATTATGAGGTAACGATTGGCACCTTCAAACGAGCGCAAAATCCCAAAACCGCCTCATTCCGGCAGTTTCCCACCTATGTTCGCAATAACCTCGACCCCAGCAAACATAAAAAGGTCGCTTTATTCTGCACTGGCGGGATTCGCTGCGAAAAAGCGACATCGTTTATGATGGCTCAAGGGTTCCAAGAGGTTTATCACCTCAAAGGCGGCATTCTCAAGTATTTAGAGGAAGTTCCCCCAGAAGACAGTCTCTGGCAAGGGGAATGCTTTGTCTTCGATCAACGGGTTGCTGTACGCGAGGGTTTGGAGATAGGAACGCATGAAATGTGCCCTCGTTGCGGTCATCCTATCTCCGAAGCGGATCAAACTTCGCCTGATTATCAGCAAGGGATTTGCTGTCCCTACTGTTGCGATCGCTTCACCCAGGAAAAATAGGTAGCACCGTAACAAAGGTGGCGACAAATTAATTTGGGCAGATTCTCAGGATACGCGATCGCAGTGCAAAGCTTACCTTGCAAGCGGCTGTGTTTTCCTTGTTGTGACATCAGCTTGGAGTGCTAAGTCTGTTCGCCCTATCCTGGTGGGTATAAGAGCGATATAAGCGCGATCGCTTCCATGCATTGCAGACATGGATAAATAGCGATCGCGCTTATCCTTGCACAAGAGAAGATGGGCGATTCCCTGCGGGATAGCTTTGCTTCACGGAAATTTTACTTAGGCGGATAATTTCCGTACATAATTCAATATTTTAGAAGTTTTAATGAAGTTTGATTTGCCGTCCTTGACGGTTTCACAAATAGTAGCTTTCAATATAGTTAACTCGTGTTGGATGTTACAAGGCTAGAGTGAAATTGCCCAGTATTTCCAGGGAATGAAAGAGGCGTTCGCGCCTCTTTCATTTAAGCTGCATTGTATAGATACTGGTTATACATATTAATTGTTTTGAGTTTTTTACTTAGCGAATAAATGTTTAAAATTAATATCCAGGAAATAGAAGCTGTAAGTTCTAGGTTCCAAGAAACAGCCTCAGAGATTGTTTCAAATACTCAAGGTGCAGTATCAGAGGCAATCTCAACAACCCAAGAGGCTACAGATAGTGCAATTCAAGAGGTTTCCAACTCAGTCACTTCCATAGCTTCTACGTTTCAAAAAACAGCATCAGAGATTGTTTCAAATACTCAAAATGCAGTATCAGAGGCGATATCAACAACCCAAGAAGCTGCGAGTAATTTAATTATTGAGGCTCAACAAACTTCTAGCGCCGTTACCGGCGCTGCAACAATTGCTGCACAAGAGGCATTCAAAGTTGCTCATAATATTAAATTTGAGAACTTACCTCACAACTTACAACTGAAATTTCACCGAGCTGGGGTACGCGAAGGCATTCGTAATGTTCAAGAAGCTGCCAAGGTGTATGAGACGATTCCAGCACAAATTCGCGCTCAAGGATATGAGGCGATTCGCGAGTTTTGCAGTGATAAGGATTGGAGCCATATAAAAGCACACGTTAACGGTGGAGGAAAAGAAGCTTCAAACGGCATCTTCGAGAACTTCCGAATCAACCGATCTCGTGGTGGAGTTGATATGACTCCTGAAGAACTTGCAGCAGCACGTAAAGTGCTTGGCGATGCAGCTTTTAAAGTAAGTTTAGAGCAAGTAATTGGAGCCGTTGTTCAAGGTGCTTTGGTAGCAGCGGTGATTGAGCTTGTCTTCTCAACTTTAGA
>NZ_JACJOQ010000297.1:0-2795 GCF_014695635.1 Coleofasciculus sp. FACHB-712
TTGCCTCAAGAGTGGGAATTCAAGCTGGTCGATCGAAATATCCGCACCGTTACAGAACAAGAGTGGGAATGGGCAGATGTTGTCATTCTCTCGGCAATGATTGTTCAGAAAGAGGATTTACTCGATCAAATCAAGGAAGCCAAGCGGCGCGGCAAACTGGTAGCGTGTGGTGGCCCTTACCCAACTTCTGTCCCGGAGGAAGCTCAAAAAGCGGGTGTAGATTATCTGATTTTAGATGAAGGGGAAATCACCCTGCCGATGTTTGTTGAGGCAGTTCAGCGGGGCGAAAAACAGGGGATTTTCCGTTCTAATGGGGAAAAACCCGATGTGACGACAACCCCGGTTCCTCGTTTTGATTTGCTGGAGTTTGATGCTTACGATTCAATGTCGGTGCAGTTTTCGCGGGGTTGTCCTTTCCAGTGCGAATTTTGCGACATTATTGTTTTGTATGGTCGCAAACCCCGGACGAAAACACCGGAACAGCTATTAGCGGAGTTGGAGTATCTCTACCAATTGGGGTGGCGTCGTAGCGTTTTCATGGTGGATGATAACTTCATCGGCAATAAGCGCAACGTCAAGTTATTTCTCCAAGAATTAAAAACCTGGCAAGCAGAACACCAATATCCCTTCCGGTTTAATACAGAAGCTTCGATTGATTTGGCGCAAGACCAAGAACTGATGGATCTGATGGTGGAGTGTTATTTTGATGCCGTGTTTTTGGGGATTGAAACGCCCGATGAAGAGAGTTTGTCGCTGACGAAAAAGTTCCAAAATACGCGCAGTTCTCTGGGTGAAGCGGTAGAGGCAATTACGCGAACCGGATTGCGCCCAATGGCTGGATTTATTATTGGCTTTGATGGGGAGAAAGCTGGCGCAGGCGATCGCATTGTCCGATTTGCCGAGCAAACTGCCATTCCCACCACTACCTTTGCCATGCTGCAAGCCTTACCCAATACAGCGCTGTGGCATCGATTAGACAAGGAGGGCCGCCTACGGGGTAAAGATGGCAATATCAATCAAACTACCTTGATGAACTTTGTTCCCACACGACCCCTGCAAGATATTGCCAGAGAATACGTTGAGGCTTTCTGGACACTATACGATGCCGAAAAGTTTTTGGATCGGACTTATCGCTGTTTCTTGATGCTGGGTGCGCCCAAATGCAAAGCTCCTGCTAAATTACCAAATTTAGTGGATCTGCGAGCGTTGTTGATTGTGATGTGGCGTCAGGGTGTCAAACGCACAACTCGCTGGAAGTTCTGGCACCACTTATTTAGCATCCTCAAGCGCAATCCTGGTGTTTTTGAGCATTACATTGCTGTCTGCGCTCATAATGAGCATTTTCTAGAGTACCGCCAGATTGTGCGGGACGAAATAGATGCCCAGTTAGCTGAGTTTCAGGCAGAAGAAGCAAAACTGCAACAGATAGAAGATATCTCATCGGCATCTGTAAAAGAAAAAAATCCTGTCAGTGTATAAGACAAAGTTCTTTCGCGATTGCTAACAGACGCGGGGGAAGAGAGCGATCGCTCTGAAATGAAAATGCTCGTTAACCGGCAGGAATCAAAATTACTGGTAGTGTCTGGGAGTAGGGAGGCAGAAAGTCCAGAGTCAGTAGGTGGATATCAGGTTCCCACTCCCCCTAAACCAACGGTTAACTACATTCGGCTACTGAGTTAGTTAGCATGGAATATCCATTCATCATTAGCGAAAACCTAGCGGCATATTGTATTCGATCAATTTAATGACTCTTTCATGAGCGATCGCACGTCGAAAGTGATAGAACAATTTGCCCCTGCTACGAATCACTAAAATTAGTCCGAGGTTGCCAATTCAATGCGAGTTTTACTGCTTTATCCTTTATTTCCTAAAACTTTTTGGTCTTTTGAGAAAGTCCTAGAATTAGTAAATCGCAAGGTTTTATTGCCGCCGCTAGGTTTAGTGACGGTTGCCGCAATTTTGCCTCAAGAATGGGAATTCAAGCTGGTCGATCGAAACGTTCGCAGCGTCACAGAAGACGAGTGGGAGTGGGCAGATTTGGTCATTCTCTCGGCAATGATTGTCCAGAAAGAAGATTTACTCGATCAAATCCGAGAAGCCAAGCGGCGCGGTAAAGCGGTTGCCGTAGGTGGCCCTTATCCGACTTCTGTGCCTGATGAAGCCACTAATGCGGGTGCAGATTATCTAATTTTAGATGAAGGGGAAATCACCCTGCCGATGTTCATAAAAGCGATCGCGCGAGGTGACAAGAGTGGGATTTTCCGTTCTAATGGGGAAAAACCGGATGTGACGACAACTCCGGTTCCTCGTTTTGATTTGCTGGAGTTTGATGCTTACGATACGATGTCGGTGCAGTTTTCGCGGGGTTGTCCTTTCCAGTGCGAATTTTGCGACATTATTGTTTTGTATGGTCGCAAACCCCGGACGAAAACACCGGAACAGCTATTAGCGGAGTTGGAGTATCTCTACCAATTGGGGTGGCGTCGTAGCGTTTTCATGGTGGATGATAACTTCATCGGCAATAAGCGCAACGTCAAGTTATTTCTCCAAGAATTAAAAACCTGGCAAGCGGAACACCAGTATCCCTTCAGCTTTAATACTGAAGCTTCGGTTGACTTGGCGCAAGACCAAGAACTGATGGATTTAATGGTGGAGTGCAATTTCAATGCGGTGTTTCTGGGGATTGAAACGCCGGATGAAGCCAGTTTGCAGATGACGAAGAAGTTTCAAAATAACCGAACTTCGCTTGCTGACTCGGTAGAAACCATCACGCGGGCGGGGTTGCGGGTGATGGC
>NZ_JACJOQ010000298.1:0-2863 GCF_014695635.1 Coleofasciculus sp. FACHB-712
GGGATTGCATAGAGAATCTTGGGACTTTCCACGACACCTCAACGCCAGACTGTTCTAGCGTCTCTATTTTGAGGTTAGGCGAAAGTCCGGGCGATCGCGCAAAAATTCTTAATCTTTTTTAAGTTAGTTACCCGCGAACGGTCAACGGCTACTCCAGCGAAGATACATCACGTAGACCAGTGCTAGAGCCTGCATTGGCATGAGCGCGGCATAGCCCCTAAAGAAGAAGTTAATCTCTAAGCTAGACATTACACTGAAATATCCCATACCTAACAAAGCTAGGAACATGGGTAAAATCAGTTTTTTGGGTTTGCGTATTAGCATATTAAGTCAGGAGAAAGATTTACAGAAGCAACTTAATTTAACAGGAATAAATTATCGCCCTATCTGTTAAATTTATCGTTGCAAAAACGACAAAATACAAACAAGCAATCGCAAATAATTTGACCTAAAAACAAAACTTTTTATACAAGCATGAATTCCTCAAAAAAATAGCTGGCCCAAGGGTGAATGAACCAAGGCGAGATATAGTTCTCCAGACTTTGATAAATAATACAAGCGCAACGCATGGTAGCTTAAAATTAGAAGTAGGCTCAGCACCTGTAGCTTTCGGGTCCTAAGCATTTGAACATACAAGACGGCGATTTTACGTCCCGCGATTAGTTCAAGTGTAATATGAACTGTTGCAATCAAAAAGGCAGCGAATAAAACCGGGCCGAACAGGTGTTCTGCTAAGGCGCAACTCCAATCTCCTCGCACAATTGCCATAAAAGACCGAGTCATGCCACACGTAGGACAAGGAATCCCCGTAAAGTGCCGAATTGGGCAAACCAGGAACGTTACTTTATATCCTTGGTTATAAAAGTAGGTTCCCACTAGAGGTGCTGAACATATTCCTAATATCAACCAGCGAATCCGTCGAGCATTGCTAGACAGATTAGAGCGAGATAATTTAGACATGGCTCAAGTTAAGCTAGCGTCTACCCAAGCGCTCTCGCAGGGGTCGATTAAAACCAACCTTTCTTGCTAACAAGGTAAGTGCTGACGAATTCTTCGTCAGATTTTGTCAAATAAGTTATTCCCTCGATCAAACCAATAATTCCCATAATTGGCGAACCGATTCCACAGGTAAGCAGGCTAACCAGCAACATGATGATGCCTTCTGTGTTATAGCCAAGAACAAACTTATGGATACCTAAAGCCCCGATAAGAATCCCGCAGACTCCAGCGGCGATTTTTTTGCTGGCATCAGTAGAGTTTCCATCCCTCATTTGTGTGAACCCTTGAAAAATTTGCTTTCCGCTTTTAGTGTTCCCAGTTGGGTAACGCATCTATCACAAGACGGAAAGCATTGATTCTTCTTAACAATGACTGGAAGGAAACATCACGCAGATCCACTACCCAAGAGGAAAAGACTCAGCAAAGTGCCACCATTCCAGAGAGAGTGGAGGAGTATCGGTGCAAGGAGGTTGCGCGATCGCGTATAAACCACTCCCAAAACCATTCCCAACGTCGCCAGGGGCAAGATTTCCGAGAGATTCAGGTGAACAATCGCAAAAAACAAGCTACTGAGCGCGATCGCTCCCCAAACGGGCATATAACGGGTGAGGGACGGCAACAGAAAACCGCGAAACAAGAACTCCTCAAACAATGGTGCTGCCACCGCCGCCGTCAAGAAAAAGATCGCCAGCGCCACACTATCTTGCCCCTCTAGAGCAATCGGTAAAATCGGATTGCTGCCCCCTTGTCCCTGCCACAGCTTTTGGTTAATCAGCGACACCACAATCACTAGAGGCAGCGCGACTAAATATCCGCCCAATCCCCAAAGAATCCAGTTTCCCCGCCAATTGAATCGAAACCAACCTTCTGGCAACGGTAAAAAAGAGCGGATAGATAAATACAGAACCAGCAGACACTCAAACGCCAATGTTGCGTAACTCACCAGAACAAAAGCCGCTTGTGTGCGAACATCGAAGCTGGCTCGGTTTAGGGGCAGTAAGCTAAAAAAGAGCGGCAGTAGAAATTGACCGATAAAGAAAAAGCCTACGACGAACACCTGCCAAATAATTTCGGCATTCCAAGGCGTTGTCCAAGGGATATCGCCATTTTGAGCGAGGATGGCTTCTTTTCCCTTAATTAGCACTCCTGCTAGTAGAAAAATCAGCAATCCTAATCCCACCAATACTCCCACTAGCGGGATTGCTCCAACAATCGCTAATTTTACAATTGCAGCTTCAGCGCGTTCCTGCTCTCGTGCCTGGAGTGCCGCCAAATCCTTCTGACGTTCTTCTACTTGGTAGAGTTTAGTCAAAGCGCGATCGCGGAACCAGCCGTCTAAATGCTCTTGAATTTGCGGCTGGGCATCCACTATTAGGCTGGGTGGCTTGCTCCAAAGTCCCACCAAAACCGCCGCTGGCTTAATCTTTAACTCGCTGGATGCTTGCTGTTTAGACCGATTGATTAATTCAGTCCAAGTTTTAATTGCCGCCTCCGTTTGTCCTTGTTGAGCTTGTAAAATTCCCAACCGCAAGTCAAGCTCAGCAATCAGCTGTTTTACCTTCTTGATTGACGCCAGCAATTGTTGCGGTGATTTAGCCGCATCTGGATTCGCATCGGCTTCCAATTTCAGCTTTTCGAGCCGCCCTTGCAGCTTTTCCAGAGTGGCTCGATCCTCCGAACGCGCCTCCTCATACTGCTTTTGGGCAGTTTTTAAAGGATCTTCACCTAAAAGAGCGTTCCGGGCGTTTGTTAAATTGGCATCACCAGCTTTGTCGCCCTGCCACTCACTCGCTTGGAGTAACAAATTCGTTTGGTACAGTTCCAGGCGACCTTGAATCTGAGGCTGATTCCAGCTATCCAGTAA
>NZ_JACJOQ010000299.1:0-2870 GCF_014695635.1 Coleofasciculus sp. FACHB-712
TTTTATGACCTACTTTAACCAGCTTCACCCTTGGTGCCTAATGCGTCGCGTACCCAAGTTGCAATCCTCGGTTGTTGCTCGTTTTCGCCGCCGCTGTGACGCAGAAGCCCATCAGCGAGTTCTCCAACGCCTGGGTCCAAGCGAAAGCTACAACATCGTTTTCGACGTGGCAGCAAAAGCTGCCGAAGTTACGACCTAAATAAAATCACCTTAAAAAAACTCTCATCATCACTTCAGTTGATGTAAGAGTTTTATTTTGCTAACAGGATAGAACGCCAGCGTTCTATCCTGTTTTTTCATTAGAGGATTAGCCAACCATCACCGAAGCAGAGTCGCGGCGGACAATTCACTTGATAATTCACTTGATAGAGTTCACGCAACACTCCTAGATACACTGGACGTTAATTTCGACAGAGCTGGATGCTTGAACCCGACAGCCTGCTCAACAACATCAGCAGCTCGCTTCACGCCGCCTGATTGACGGATAGCCTGTTGGAGCCGAAATGCATTATTTGAGTAAGAATCCTCCCTAAGCACTCGTTGAATCGCGCCTCGCAACTTAGAAATGCTCAGACCGTCTGAAGGAACCACCTCACCCGTACCTGTCCATTGGATTCGCGCTCCAGTCCCCGGTTGTTCATAGGTGATGGGGATGGCAACCAGAGGAACCCCGTGGCTGAGCGAATCGAGTACTGTGTTCAGTCCCCCGTGCGTGATGGTTAACCTTGCTTTAGAAATCAATTCCATCTGAGGGGCATACTCTACAACCAGCGGCGAACCGGGCATCCTTTCAACCGCTTCTACATTCATCCCACCGCCATAAGAGAGAACCAGTTGAACATCCAGTCCAACGCAGGCTTCTGCAATGCAGGAGAAAATTTCCTGCTTGGTACTCTGCACAGTCCCCAGCGAAGCGTAAATTAGGGGCTGTCCGGTCAACCGTTCATAGGGAAAGGGAATTGTTCGCGGTGACGCATTACGGAATGGCCCAGTGTAATAGAAGTTGTCTGGCAGGTTGGCGCAGGGAAAATCAAAAGCAGCAGGCTGTTGACTGATGTGGGCAAGTCGAGAACAGGAGAGACTGAAGCCTTGTTTCAGGGGCAACTTCCACGCTGCGCGATACTCATTTAGAGCTTTCTGAATCGGCTCGCTATTGCGATCTAATAGGTAATAAGCAGCTAGATTGCGAAGACGCGCCCACCAGGTATTCTGGTAGCTCCAGCCCATAAAAAAGGGGGGAACATCTGCCTGTCGGCGGATAGCTTGGGCGCAGCACACAGTAATAAAAGGGATATTGAGGGATTCAGCTACAACTTCACCCGCTGGTTCCAGCTGATCCACCAGCAGTGCTTCAATCCCCGCCGCTTGAATGGCATCGGGGGCATCTCGGCAGAACATTTCACTCACCTGTTGGCACAAGGTGACTGAATAACGGAGCGACTCTAAGCGGCTCAATTGAGCGAGTTGCGCGAAGGACTCGGCAAGAAATCCAGGTCGATAAATCCCCTGCCCAATCGGATAAAAGTTTAGCCCTTCTGAGCGTACAGATGCCTCTAGATCCGGTATTTGCAGGAAAGTGACGCGATGACCGCGTTGTTGCAATTCTCGTCCCAACGCTGCCAAGGGGTTCAAGTGACCTGAAAAAGGCGGGCAAATTACACCAAAGTGAGTCATGGGTCGGCTTAGATAGAGTTTTAATAATGAAGCGGTCTATTTAAAGCTCCTGCAAGGACGCCACGCATAAGGCTCAGACCCTATCCTCATAAAGCGGAGGTAATCTTACTTATTAGCAAGCAATCCTGCTTTTTTTTAGGAAACCCACGGTATGAACGCACTTCTTTTAAGCCTTGTAAGCAAAGACAACTTCCTGGTATCTCTACTGAGGGTTTTGGTTTTAGGTCAGCGTTATCCAGTCAGGGAAAAATACAAAAAGTAATCAACATAAGTAAGCCTCAAGAGCAACCAGTCGGTTAACTGATGATGCTACTTAGGAGATTAAAATCATAAGACTGGGAGCTTCTAAACCAAAATCAATAACAGGAGCGCAGAACCGGATAAAATAGACCTATTGGCTTCGGGTATTAAAAAATTCAGAGAAATAATCCCTTGTTAGCCTGTTAGTAACTAAAGTACCTGCTACTAATTCACTTCTACTTCTAGCTAAAGAATGGTAGTCCTGTTAAGTTAAATTGTAACTTTAAACACTAAAATTATTTGTAAACAAAAATTTACTCAAACTTGTGTAATGTCGGCTTAAGAGGAAGGAATCTGCTCAATATGAATGGTGGCTTGCAAAGTTAACTTACCTGCCACTACATCAATCTGCTGAAATTGCCGTGACATCCCTTTTTTGTCAAAGTCACGCAGGCTTAAAACTTCGCTCACTTGTGCGACCAAAACATCTGTTAGTTGTGGTGGGAGTTCCTTCCCCTCTAAATAATTCACATCTTGGAGGACAATTTCTTGCCCATTAGCTCCGATACGAGGTGTAGCTGTGAAGGCAAGTTGCTGAACTTGTCCAGTTTTATCCAGAATTAGCTCGGACTTCAAAGCTATATTGCCGTCTGCTAGTAGAGAAAAGTTTACTTTTTGGATATGAATTGATAGTTTTCTATTCTCAATAAAAATTTTGCTTTGGTGCAGATGTTTCTGAAAAGATTCAGAATTGAAAGCATGGGTAAGATTCTCTTCACTGATAACAACGCGAAGTGTGCCTTGGGAAGGCTTGGTTAATTTTATTTTGCCGATTAGGGCAAGACGAGGCTTGACACTAATCCGATTAATTTCTATTTGTAATTCTTCCGAGGGCAAAAACTTTTGTATAATTAGACCATTGATATTAATAGCGATAAAATCAACTTCACCACGGG
>NZ_JACJOQ010000003.1:0-2589 GCF_014695635.1 Coleofasciculus sp. FACHB-712
TCCTGGAAATCGCCCATCACCTCTGACTTAATTGTTTCTGAAACGATTGGAGTGGGGCAGATTGCCTTTGATGGCGAGGATGTTTACTGGATTGAAGGGCGACCCGCAGAAGCCGGACGGAATGTAATTGTGCGACGAACCCCAGAGGGGAAAACGATTGATGTCACTCCACCTCCCTTTAACGTCCGAACCCGCGTCAATGAATACGGCGGCGGTGCCTTCTGCGTCGCTGATGGCACTATTTATTTTTCTAATTTTGCGGATCAGCGCCTTTATCGGCAGACTCCAGGTGCAGAATCGCAACCGCTGACACCAGAAGGAAGCTTCTGCTATGCGGATGGAATAATTGACCGGAAACAGCGGCGGTTGTATGTTGTGCGCGAAGACCACACCACAGGCGATCGCGAACCAATCAATACCTTGGTTAGCATCAACTTGGAAGATGGTGATGATATTCGGGTGTTAGTGTCTGGAAACGACTTTTACTCATCTCCACGTCTCAGTCCTGACGGTTCTCAGCTGGCTTGGTTAACTTGGAATCATCCGAATCTGCCGTGGGATGGAACCGAATTATGGGTTGCACAGATTAAAGCGGATGGTTCCTTGGGTGAAAGCCAACGGGTTGCTGGTGGCGTTGATGAGTCTATTTTTCAGCCAGAATGGTCGCCGGATGGCATTTTACACTTTGTTAGCGATCGCAGTGGCTGGTGGAATCTCTACAGATGGCAATCTCGATCCTCCCTAACCTCCCTTAAAAAGGGGGAAAAAGAGGTTGAACCGCTGTGCGAGATGGAGGCTGAATTTGGGCTTCCGCAGTGGGTTTTTGGGATGTCTACCTATGCCTTTGAATCTGAAGAACGCATTATCTGCACCTATACTCAGCGAGGCATTTGGCATTTGGCGAGCCTCGACACGGAGACAGGACTGGAGCAAATTGAGACGGATTACACTGAGATTTCGTCTCTCAAAGCCTCTGGGGGTCGTGTGGGATTCATTGCTGGCTCACCGACCAAATTTAGCTCGATTATCCAAATGGATATGGCGACGCGGCAAATAGAAGTGTTGCAGCGATCGAGCCAGTTAGAAATTGACTCTGGGTATTTGTCTGTTCCGCAACCGATTGAATTTCCGACCGAGAACGGATTAACCGCTCACGGCTTCTTCTATCCGCCCCAAAATCGCGACTATACAGCACCAGATGGAGAGTTGCCGCCCTTAGTCGTTAAAAGCCACGGAGGGCCGACAGCAGCCACCTCTAGCCAGCTGAACTTGCGGATTCAATACTGGACAAGTCGGGGATTTGCTTATCTAGATGTGAATTATGGCGGCAGCACCGGCTATGGACGCGCCTACCATCAGCGGCTAGATGGGCTGTGGGGAATTGTGGACGTGGATGATTGCGTGAATGGGGCGCGGTATCTGGCTCAGCAAGGCTTGGCGGATGGAAACCGGATGGCGATCGCTGGTGGTAGTGCGGGTGGCTACACGACGCTGTGCGCCCTGACTTTCCGCGATATCTTCAAGGCAGGTGCAAGTTACTACGGCGTCAGCGACTTAGAGGCGCTGGTTAGAGATACCCACAAATTTGAATCGCGCTATCTGGATCGGCTGATTGGCCCTTACCCAGAACGGCAAGATATTTATCAGGAGCGATCGCCTATTTACTTTACGGAGAATCTTTCTTGTCCGGTCATTTTCTTTCAAGGGCTAGAAGACAAAGTTGTCCCACCCAACCAAGCAGAAATGATGGTAGAGGCGCTACGTGCCAAAGGGTTGCCCGTTGCTTATGTTCCTTTTGAGGGCGAACAACACGGTTTTCGCCGTTCGGAGAATATTAAACGCGCCATTGATGGGGAATTTTACTTTTATTCTCGCGTCTTCCAGTTTGAGCTTGCCGATCCATTGGAGCCAGTTGCGATCGCTAATCTTGACCCTGAATCATGACCAACCCTCAGGCTGATTACGATAGCCCTTGGAAGGAAGCCTTGGAGATTTATTTTACCGACTTCATGGCTTTCTTCTTCCCCCAAGCTTATGCTGACATCAACTGGTCGCAGGGCTACGAATTTCTCGACACCGAACTGCAACAAGTCGTCCGCGATGCAGAACTGGGGCGGCGTCGGGTCGATAAACTGGTAAAAGTCTGGCGACAAAACGGCGAAGAAACCTGGGTACTGATTCACATCGAAGTTCAAAGCAAAGTCGATGCTAATTTTGCTGAGCGGATGTATGTCTATAATTACCGGCTTTTTGACCGATATCGACGGCAAGTTGCCAGCTTAGCCGTGTTGGCAGACGAGCAAGCGTCATGGCGTCCGCAGAGTTACGGCTATGAAATTTGGGGCGCAAGAGTTAGTTTGCTATTTCCCACTGTCAAGCTGTTGGACTATCGGTGCTTAAACGAAAAACAAGACTCTAAAAAGGTATAATACAGGCATGGCAACCATTTCACGTTATGGTGTGATAAATGAAAGACACAACTCCCGCCGCCATGCCCCCTTGCTTCAATAGATGGTGCAAACGCTTTGATGATATATTGACGCATCAAGCCCAAAAACGGGAGTTTAGGAACTATATAAGCGGATTATT
>NZ_JACJOQ010000030.1:0-2886 GCF_014695635.1 Coleofasciculus sp. FACHB-712
AATGCTAGGCGAGTCCGAAGTTGGACAGGAACGCTTCCCTTTACCGGCAATTACACCATTCAGCTAAGTCCGATCAAGGGGTTGCCTCAGAGCGACTATAACTTACAGATTAGCCTTGCGAACCCAGTCCCAACGCCAACGCCGACACCCACACCCACTCCGACACCTACTCCTACTCCCACTCCTCCCGCCGGTCAATTTGATACTCAATCGATTACCTTCCCTCCCGGCGAACCGGCTGTGCAGGTTTCGGCTCGAACCAGTCCGCAGCGGATTAAGCGTTACTTGGTAAATGTGCAACAAGGGCAGGTACTGAAGGCGGACATTCAACCAGGTGGGGCAACTTTAGATATTCGGTATCCCGATGGCACTCTCGTGGAAGATGCCTCTGGCGTTTTGTCTTGGCAGGCTCAGGTGCCTCGCGCTGGAAATTATCAAATTGATGTAATTGCGCCAGAGGATACACCCTTTACGCTAGATATTAGTGTTCGGTAATGGGTAATCGATGGTGGGTAAACCTTAGAAGATGGATTTCCAACTTTACAAGCTTCCAACTTCTACAGACAACTGACTACTGACAACTGACGAGTGACAACTACTTTGAACGCGCTACTAATTACTGGAACTGATACGGACGCTGGGAAAACAGTTTTGACTGCGGCTTTAGCAGCTTATTGGCAGATGTATTGTCCTGCCAAAAGCTTGGGGATGATGAAGCCAATTCAGTCGGGAACTGGGGATAGAGAACTTTACAATCAGTTATTTTCTCTCAATCAATCTTTAGAGGAAATTAATCCGTTGTACTTCCAGGCACCCTTAGCGCCTCCCATCGCCGCTGAACGGGAAGGAAGGAGTGTTGACTTAGGAAAAGCTTGGCAAGCGTTGGAAAATCTGCGGCGTCAGCGAGATTTTGTGCTGATAGAAGCATTGGGAGGATTGGGTTCGCCGGTTACGCACGAACTCACGGTGGCGGATTTAGCTAGGGATTGGGGGTTGCCAACGGTATTAGTGGTGCCGGTAAGATTAGGAGCTATCGCCCAAGCGGTTGCGAATGTTGCCCTCTCTCGTCAGTCGGGTGTACACCTCAAAGGCATCGTCCTGAATTGCGTTCAACCTCGTACCGAACAAGAAATCGCCGATTGGTGTCCAATCGATTTGATTGAGTCTTTCACCAATACCCCAGTTTTTGGGATTCTGCCCAATCTGAGCGACCTCAGCGATCTCGGTAAACTCGCTCAAGTTGCGTCAGATTTAGATATAGAGCGATTGATGCCACTTTAACCAAAATTCAAAGATAACCAAGGGTAGGGAGTCAAGTTCTGGCGATACACCGCCCTACCCGATTAATTCCTTCACGTCATCATAAATTTTTGGAGTCTGAATAAGATGTTTGCCACTTCTTTAAGCCCTCTTTCTGTTGATTCATCTCGGATTCGACCGAAAATTCAAGCATTGCAGCCGATGCTGGTGGAGTTGCGGCGGCGGCTGCATCAGCGCCCTGAATTAGGCTTTCGAGAGCATTTAACTGCCGAGTTAGTTTCCCAAAAACTGCAAGAATGGGGAATTGAACATGAAACTGGCATTGCAAATACTGGAATTGTTGCCACAATTACTGGTAATAAACCCGGTAAAGTGTTGGCAATTCGGGCCGATATGGATGCCCTGCCGATTCAAGAAGAGAATGATGTGCCTTATCGGTCGCAGCATGATGGAGTGATGCACGCTTGCGGTCATGATGGACATGCAGCGATCGCTCTCTCGACGGCTTACTATCTCTCTGAGCATCGCGATGACTTTGCTGGCACTGTAAAAATTATCTTCCAACCCGCTGAGGAAGGGCCGGGAGGTGCCAAGCCGATGATTGAAGCCGGTGTCTTACAAAATCCCCAGGTGGATGGGATTATCGGGCTGCATTTATGGAATAATCTGCCTCTCGGCACTGTGGGAGTCCGTACAGGTGCTTTGATGGCAGCAACAGAAGGTTTTCGCTGCACGATTCAAGGCAAAGGCGGACACGGGGCGATTCCTCATCAAACGGTTGATTCAATTTTAGTCAGCGCTCATATTGTTACTGCCTTGCAGACGATTGTGGCTCGAAATGTCTCGCCGTTGGAATCCGCTGTTGTTACCGTTGGGGAACTTCATGCAGGCAAGGCGCTCAACGTAATTGCCGATACGGCTTTCTTGACGGGTACGGTGAGATATTTTAATCCGGTTCTAGGAGAACTTATTCCGCAACGGATTGAGCAGATTATTGCGGGTATTTGTCAAAGCCACGGTGCCACTTATCAACTGGACTACAAGCGGCTTTATCCTCCGGTGATTAATGATGCCAAGATGGCGGAACTCGTGCGTTCTGTGGCGGAAGGGGTGGTAGAAACTCCGATTGGAATTGTGCCAGAATGCCAAACAATGGGCGGCGAAGATATGTCTTTCTTTTTGCAAGCGGTGCCCGGTTGCTATTTCTTCTTGGGTTCGGCGAATGTAGAAAAAGAGTTAGCGTATCCGCACCATCATCCGCGATTTAATTTTGATGAAACAGCACTGGAGATGGGTGTTGAGATATTTGTCAGGTGTGTTGAGATATTTTGCAGAGTGGAGGATTGAAGGCTTGTCAGGGTGAAGGTTTAAAGGATCGTTTGAGTCTGTAATTGCTAACCTGCTAACCTGAAACTCGCTGGCAATCTTTCTTCAATCCCATGAGGTGCTGATGACTTCTCAACTGCCAAATTTAACTGATTTGCAACAGGCACAGCAAGCGATCGCAGACTTCGAGCAATCTAGCGCTCCCAGCGTTTGGTCTAGTTTAGATAAACAGCAAGTCATTGCTGATATGCGATCGCGTCTAATCGATCCCTTTCAAGTAAATCAAGGGGGACAACCCTT
>NZ_JACJOQ010000300.1:0-2532 GCF_014695635.1 Coleofasciculus sp. FACHB-712
GCCTTGGAAAGCGATCGCATCCTGGGTGTCGAAACTGGCGGCTGTCCCCATACTGCCATCCGCGAAGACGCTTCCATGAACATCGCCGCCATTGAACAAATGGAACAGCGATTTCCCGATTTAGACTTAGTGTTTTTAGAAAGTGGCGGCGATAACTTAGCGGCTACCTTCAGCCCAGAACTGGTAGACTTGACAATTTACGTCATTGATGTTGCAGCCGGTGACAAAATTCCGCGCAAAGGTGGTCCCGGAATTACTAAATCCGATCTTTTAGCAATCAACAAAATTGATCTTGCTCCTCAAGTGGGAGCAGATTTAGGGGTCATGGAACGCGATGCGCGGAGGATGCGGGGAGAAAAACCCTTTATCTTTACGAATTTGAAGACTCAGCAAGGATTAACGGCTGTGGTGGACTTTATCCGCCTAAATCTGGGCGAAATTTCAGAAACCGTAAGCTGACCTTTCCGAAAGCTGTTCCAAAAATTCGATTCTTTGTATCATTGATAACAATTTCTTGCCAGAACATCGCTCTAATATCACTGCTTAACTGTATATGTTCTCTATCATTGGGCTGATTCAGCCAGGAGTACGGTAACGGTATGGCAAGGCGATTAGGGCGACGTAAATTTCTTCTATACGGTTCTGCTACTCTGGGAACCAGTATTCTTCTCAAAGCTTGTAGCAGCACTCCCACTTCCACCTCTGAGACTGCCAGCCCAACGGCTGCGTCTCCCTCTCCCAGCGCGACATCCGTTGCGGCTGCCGGTGCAGGAAACACCATCAAAGTTGGGATTCTGCACTCTCGCAGCGGCACGATGGCGATTAGCGAAAACAGCGTTGTAGATGCCGAACTGTTGGCAATTGAGGAGATTAATAAAGCCGGTGGCGTCCTCGGCAAGCAAATTCAAGCAATTGAAGAAGATGGTCAATCCGACTGGCCTACTTTTGCAGAGAAGGCGAGAAAGCTAATCGATCAGGATAAAGTTGTCACCGTTTTCGGCTGCTGGACTTCCGCCAGCCGCAAAGCAGTGCTGCCAGTATTTGAAGAAAAAGGTCATATGCTCTGGTATCCCGTGCAATACGAGGGTCAAGAGTGTTCCAAAAATATTTTCTATACGGGTGCTGCTCCCAACCAACAAATCGAGCCAGCAGTCGATTGGCTCTTGCAGAATAAGGGCAAAAAATTCTTCCTAGTTGGCTCAGATTACGTTTTTCCGCGTACCGCGAATACGATTATTAAAGAGCAGTTAAAGGCAAAAGGCGGCGAAACCGTCGGTGAAGATTATTTACCCCTAGGCAATACAGAAGTTACACCCATCATCACTAAAATTAAAGCAGCTCTGCCTGATGGCGGCGTCATTTTTAATACCCTAAATGGGGATAGTAATGTGGCTTTCTTCAAGCAGATGCAAGGTGCAGGGTTGGGACCAGATAAATATCCCGTAATGTCTGTCAGTATTGCCGAAGAAGAAGTCAAAGCAATTGGCACAGAATATCTCAAAGGCCAATATGCCGCATGGAATTACTTCCAAACGGTAGATACCCCGGCGAATAAAAAATTTGTCGAAGCTTTTAAGGCAAAATACGGCCCAGATCGGGTAACAAATGACCCGATGGAAGCAGCTTACATTGCTGTTTATCTGTGGAAACAAGCTGTCGAGAAAGCAAAAACCGCTGACGATTTAGAGGCAGTGCGAAAGGCTGCGGTTGGTCAGAAGTTTGAGGCTCCAGAAGGCACCGTAACGATGGAAAGTAACCATCACATTTCTAAGTTTGTACGGCTAGGTGAAGTCGCAGATGATGGTCTCTTTAAGATTGTCTATGAGACGAAATCAGCAGTGAAGCCAGTTCCTTGGAACCAATTCGTTGCTGCAACTAAGGGTTTGGGATGCGACTGGTCAGATTCCAAAAAAGGTGGTCAGTACAAAATTTAAGCGGTTAAAAATTAGTCCTTAGTTATTAGTCGTCAATCTTGAGAAGATTGGTTGGGTTTCGTTACCTGATGGTGTTGGCTAATTAAGAACCTAACCCCCCATCCCCCTTCCCTATGAGGGAAGGGGGAGTCTGGAAGCCTCTACCCTTGTAGGGAAGGGTTTGGGGAGAGGTCAAAAATTAATGCCAACAGCATCCGTTACCTCAACCCAACCTAGGGGATTTGAAAGCTAATAACTAATGACTCACGATCCATGACTAATGACCCATGATTAATGGCTGAGGAAGCGGTGTGATAGCAGGATTGCTGGATGGGATTTTTAATGGAATTAGCATCGGCGCGGTTTTGTTAATTTCAGCGCTGGGACTAGCCATTGTCTTTGGACTCATGGGTGTCATTAACTTAGCTCACGGTGAGTTGATGATGCTAGGAGCCTACACAACGTTTGTTGTACAAAATGGCTTCAAAATATTGGGTAAGCCTTGGTCTGAAACCTATATTGTTTTTGCGCTAATTTTGGCTTTCCTGGTGACAGCAGGTGTGGGATTAGTTCTGGAACGGGGAGTGATTCGTTATCTTTACGGACGCCCGCTAGAAAC
>NZ_JACJOQ010000301.1:0-2906 GCF_014695635.1 Coleofasciculus sp. FACHB-712
TTTGCAATTGGTGAACGTTATCTATGTCAAGCGGGTGTGGCGGATTACAATTTAAAGTTTCTGTCTTCTGAAGGTCGCTATTTACAGCTTCATCAGATGAAAGTTGCACTGACATTTCTCAAGCTATAGGTAGATACTCTTATCGTAACTGATTCGCTGACGTGGATGGAAAGCTCATGACTCTCCTAGATTGGTCGATCTCATTTCATTTTCACTGGCTAGCGATCGCGGATAGCGCTAACTTAATCACCTTGTTGCAGTTTCCCTTCATGCAACGAGCGATCGCAGGTGGCGTCCTGATGGGACTCCTAGGCGGCTTTCTCGGCAGTTTTGTGACTTTGCGTCAGTTGTCTTTTTTCAGCCACGCCGTTGGTCACGCAGCTTTAGTCGGGCTAGTCATGGGAGTCTTATTGCAGCTAAATCCCACCTGGATGCTACTACCCTTTACGGTAATTTTTGGTCTAGCGGTTCTCTACTTGATTGATCAAACCAATCTCGCCAGCGACAACATCCTCAGCATTGTGCTATCCGGTGCCTTGGCAATTGGCGTCATCCTCAGCAGTTTTATCCAGGGATACCGAGGCAACCTCTTAGGCGCTCTATTTGGGGATATTCTCGCAATTAATAACACCGACTTGGTGCTGGTTTTTCTATTGCTTGTGGGCAGCGGTATCTTCTTACTGTCAACGCTGCGAGAGCAAATCTTATTGACGCTTAACCCCGATGTAGCAAAGGTTCAGGGTGTTCCAGTTCAGCTCTATCGCTACTTATTTGTTGTACTGCTGTCCCTGGCAGTTGCCGTTTCTATCAAAGCCGTAGGCATCTTACTCGTAAATGCCTTTCTAGTGATTCCCGCTTCTACTGCCAAGTTGTTGAGTCACCAATTTATCTACTTTCTCTGGCTCTCCGTTTTCTTGGGAGCGATGAGTAGCGTTGCTGGAATGATTGTATCCGGTCTTTTTAACTTTGCTTCTGGCCCTAGTATTGTTCTCGTCCAGTTTTTGCTGTTTCTAGCCGTCCTCGGCTGGGCAAAGCTGAATCTGCAAGCTAGCTGAGACAAGTAAGGTTAGCGGGTTGTGGATTAGTCGGTTGAAGGTTAGCCAGTTTATGAGAACTTTCCACTGCTGTAAACCTTCAACCTTCAACTCTTGTAAGCTTTCAACCTTCAGTTAGCCGCAGTTACAGCCGTGATGGGAGCAGCCTTGTCCAGATTCGTGACCATTGGCACAAGCTTCGCCGCAGTAGTATTTACCACCTTTTTCCACCGCTTCGCTGATGGAAACAACGCACAGGCAAGATTCACAGGCACATTTCATCGAAGTTACGGTAGTCATCGCTTTGTCCTAGTCAACTCTTCATTTACTATAACATCTGAACAGATATTCAGATATCGGTTTTTTTCAGGAAGCGTTATAGAAATAGCGATACAGAGATAGCGATCGCCCTTGCTGGAACTGCGATCTCTGACAAAAAACAAAAATATTACCGAATCTGCCACTAGGGGCTTGTCAACACCGTCTAACTTTGTTAATTTAATAAAGCACCAAAAAAAGTGCGCCGGGATAGCTCAGTTGGTAGAGCAGAGGACTGAAAATCCTCGTGTCCGGAGTTCAAATCTCCGTCCTGGCATTTTCTAAAACATAGATTCAGCACAAATTTTAGCTGATTGTCACTGCTACATTCTTATCGGGATTCTGTAGATTCTACATAAATCCTGATTAATAATAAATAGCTATATAGCGATAAATTAAGGAATTTAGATTCCCGGCAACCCGCTTTTCTGCTGGATTGGCTTTGTCCTGGTCTTTCTGGTTTATTCGAGAGGTCTATGCAGTACGTACCGGATTGCGTAGTGATATTGCCGGAGAGCGTGCGATCGCGCTTAACAGACAAAATAAAATCCCTCTGCCAGCAGTACAATCTGGAAATCCGGGATTAGTGGCTCTCCAAGAGCGCGTGAAAGTAGCACCTCTTGGTTAGAGTTGGCTTAACTCTAATATCCACGCAATCGGGCTTGCCAAAACCACTTGGTTTTGGCAAGCCCGATTAATTTACGCGAACTTTTGAAACCCGCGCAAGTGGATTTAGGCGAATTTCACTCGCACTTGTTACGACAGCGCAATATTATAATTTCTGTTTAGTTTTTAAGACTTCTATGTAAGCGATGGGAAGAACCACAGGCCAGAAAACTGTTGC
This sequence comes from Coleofasciculus sp. FACHB-712, assembly GCF_014695635.1. Lineage (NCBI taxonomy): Bacteria > Bacillati > Cyanobacteriota > Cyanophyceae > Coleofasciculales > Coleofasciculaceae > Coleofasciculus > Coleofasciculus sp. FACHB-712. The sequence continues at coordinate 2,197 of NZ_JACJOQ010000301.1, forward strand.
GACCGTCAAAGTGATAAAAGAGGAAAATCTTTCTTCCGTATTCCAACTGCGATCGCGCTTAAACAATTCTAGCCAGAGGGTAAACAAAGTAGCAGCTATCAACAGGTAAATCACTTCTATACAGATCATAAGTTTATCCGGAGTCCTTTATCTCTCTCTATTGAGCATTCCCATACCAGAGATCGAGAATTTTTATTGCTTAACAAAACTTAGCACTAAGGCATTGTCTCCCCTTCTCAGAGGCAAAGCCTGTTATGCCAACAACAGGAGCAAGTTATGTGGAAAATTTATAATTCAAGGATCTAGTAACGAACCATCAAGGTTGTTGCTAAAGTTAATTTTTGCTTTGCTAGGTCGCTCTATTACTTATCAACGCTTGCTTTGCTATTTACGCAAGCAATTCGGAGATTACACACGTTCCCTCCAACCGTAGGAAGTAGAAAGCGCAACAAGCAACAGTGCGTTAGTCCGGAAATCTATAAAAATTGAGGCGCTTCAACAAAAGCCCCATACAGCCATTAGCTCAAGTATGACCGTCAAGCTAAAGGCAAGAAAAAACGAAACGTACTACCCTTTCCCAGTTCGCTTTCTACTTCAATCTGACCGCCTTGCAATTCGAGCAACCGGGAGGAAATCGCTAAACCGATGCCGGTTCCTCTAGAATTTTGGCTTCGAGACTGTTCAGCCCGCCAAAATCGCTCAAAGATATG
>NZ_JACJOQ010000302.1:0-2941 GCF_014695635.1 Coleofasciculus sp. FACHB-712
TTAAAAGATATGCGCCTATCCCAGACTGAAGCGGAACTATTTGGAGTGTGCGATCGCTATTTATTAAGCAACCCCGACCAAGAATTTGCTTCGGAGCCATATCCTAGACTTCTGGCTCGTCCTAGCTGCGAGAGTACCCGTGAATTGATCGCAAACTGAAAATAGAGAATGCAGTGCGATCGCAATCCTAAATGATTCTTGAAGGCGAGATACCCAACAACTCTTACGAAGTCGGGTATCCGAACCATTAGCTCACAACTACAATCGGATTGCGATCGCTGTAGCGTGTTTATTTTGCTGACTGAGCCGCGGTGCAACCAGTAAGAACTGAGGCAGGAACGGGTACATCAGAATTTGCCAAACCTTGTAATTGCTGTCGATAGGCTACTAACTGACTTTGAGTGTTTGGATCGCGGACAACTTTTCTCATTCGATCGATTACTTTGATCGCTTGCGTCCAATTTTGAGCGCAGACTGCCTTTTGTAAAGAGGCGTTGAGGTTTTCCTTGGGGACGTTTCGGGCTGCCGATGGATTTTTAGTAAGTTTGAAAGAAGTCAAAAATCCATCAATACTTTTAACTAGATCTTGTTCTCTATCTGTTACTACGAAAACTTGATAAAATCGTCTCCGGTCTACCAAATAAAATCTGCTTTTAATGATTACTCCTTGGGATAGTTGTACTTTGAATTCCCTTCCCGGAGAATTTGCTAAAGTAATATTCCGTTGGCTTAAAAGCTTCCCTTTTGAACTATTTGTAAATCCATAAATTGCCCCAGCTAAAAAATCGTTGACATCACGCTGAGTCTTGATCAGATTAGCCGGAAGCTCGGAATAACCAACTACATAACCGGCTTGATTTGGTCGGAAAGCCTGGAAGAGTTGCACTTTAATTGGCCCACCTTTAGTCTGAAGCGTTTGCTGACTTTGGTTGGGTGTACTGGGCATCAACACGGTGAAGCCTCCTCTTGTTGAAGAGAATGGCTTCCATACTGACTGAGCAAGTAAAATCGGTTGCTCAGCTTGCACTGCATTAATGATGGGAGCGCCACCCACCAGGCAGGTGGTTAGGAAAAGAGAACAAAGAAGTGGATTTTTCATTTCAGGTAGAGTGCAATCAAGCGATCGCAATGAGATATCGAGCGAAAATGGATCTGTAGCTTCTTCTAATCTAGCCTTGAGCCATCCTCAATTATCTCAAACCAATGCGGCTGCTGGGGGTCACACATCCTCTGCACGCAGCACTCTGCAAGAAACTCACTTCAATCGCGCTCGCGCCAGTCTGCGGCAAGCGCTATCTTGGTATTCCCACACTCGCAGCCAACGGCACCCTTCAAAATTAGAAGCAACCGCAGCGCTGCAAACTGAACTGGATTTTTTGAAGTCTACGCTGGATAAGTTAGACCAGGGTGTGATTCGGATAGCCGCTTTTGGTTTGGTCAGTCGCGGCAAATCAGCAGTGTTAAATGCCTTAGTGGGGCAGAAAATTCTACAAACTGGGCCGCTGAATGGGGTGACTCAGTGGCCCCGTTCGGTGCGCTGGACGCCTAACGCGGCGGGTAAGGTGCAGGTGGAATTGATTGATACGCCTGGATTGGATGAAATTCAGGGGCAAGCGCGAGCAGAAATGGCGCGGGAAGTAGCGCGTCAATCTGACCTGATTTTGTTTGTGGTGGCAGGTGATATCACGCGAACGGAGTATCAAGCGCTGTGCGAATTGCGATTGAGCCAGAAGCCTTTGATTTTAGTATTTAACAAAATTGACCTATATCCGGAGCAAGACCGACAAGCGATTTATCAACAGTTGCAAATTTTGGGTGCTGGAAGCAGAGAGACGCGATCGCTCTCCGCTTTACAAGAGGATGAAATTGTAATGGTAGCGGCGGAACCGGCACCCCTGGAGGTGCGAGTAGAGTGGCCCGATGGTCGCGTCACGCAGGAATGGGAGACGCCGCCGCCGCAGGTGGATGAGTTGAAGCAGAAGATTTTGGGGATTCTGAATCGAGAAGGGCGATCGCTTTTAGCGCTCAATGCCTTAGTTCAGGCGCGAGAAGCTGAAGAAAGCATTGCTCAGAAGGTGGTGGCGGCTCGTGAAACTGAAGCCGAGCAGCTAATTTGGAGCTATGTGAGATACAAAGCGATCGCAGTTGCGCTCAATCCGATTGCTGTTTTGGATGTCTTGGCAGGAACGGTGGCAGATTTAGCGCTGATTCGCTCCTTGTCGCGGCTGTATGGGTTGCCGATGACTGGTTATGAAGTTGGAAAGCTTTGGAAAACCATTGTGTTTAGTTCGGGCGGCTTGCTGCTGGGTGAATTCGGCAGTAGTTTAGTTTTCGGGTTGGGCAAGAGTGCGGCAGCAATTGGGGCTGGGGAGAGTCCAACGAATATTACGGCTTATGGCGGTGCAGCGATCGCCCAGGCTGGTATCGCCGGATATGGAGCTTATGCAGTCGGTCGGGCGGCGCAGGTGTATCTAGAACAAGGCTGCACCTGGGGACAGTTGGGAGCGAATACCGTCATTCAAGAGATTCTCAATCAGGTAGAACCGAATACAATTCTTTATCGCTTGCGGCAGGAATTGTTGCAATTCGGCGGAACATCTCAAAGCAAATCTCCAAGCAAATAGATGAACGCAAAACCTAACCCCCAACCCCTTCCCTGTGAGGGAAGGGGTGCAGGAGAAGTTCTCAGTCTGATTCGACTTTTAAATTCAGATCAAGATTGTACTTGGGAAGAATCAGCAGTACGATCGGCAGCGCCTAATTCTGATTCTGCACGGCTTCGCATGGACTCTTGTAAGTGTTCGTCGTGGTGACGGTGCTGCGACATCAATTCCCGCGCCTGTTCTTGGGTATGGGCGTCAGCAGGGTGGGTTTGATGTACCTCAGCCTCTGCACGGCTTCGCATCGACTCGTGTAAGTGTTCGTCGTGGTGACGGTGCTG
>NZ_JACJOQ010000303.1:0-2958 GCF_014695635.1 Coleofasciculus sp. FACHB-712
GTTAACCTCAGTTGGGGAAAATTGAGTGGGGCTAATCTTAATTTAGCAGACCTGCGTGGGGCAAATTTGGAAGGGGCAAATCTGGAAAAGGCAAACCTGAAAGGAGCCAATATAAATGGGGTAATTCTGGGACAAGGAGATCGCAAGGCAAAGCTCAGCGGCGCAATTATGCCTGATGGTACTACTCACGAATAGACTTTGCTAAGGTGCGCCTAAAAACATCGTTCTACCAAAGGTGGTTGTATCCTTAACTCAGATAATCGGAGAAAACTACCTTGAGTCTAAAGCTTTATTTCCTCCGCCACGGACAGACAGACCGCAGCCGAGATAATGTTTTCTGTGGTTCCATAGATCCAGATTTGACGCCAGATGGACTAGAGATGGCAAAAGCTTTTGCTGTTACCTATCGTTCCCTACCTTGGAATGCTATTTTTTGTAGTCCAATGCGGCGTACCGTAGCAACTGCAAAACCGCTGTGTGAAGCTGTGGGGATGCAGATGGAATTGCGGGACGGTTTGAAAGAGATTAACTATGGCGAGTGGGAAGGAAAAACTGTAGAAACAGTTGACCACGAGTATCATGATGATTATATTCGCTGGACTGCTGATCCGGCTTGGTATCCGCCGACTGAAGGAGAATTAGCAGTAGCGATCGCTCACCGTTCGTTACAAGTGATTGAAGAAATCAAGCAGCGGTTTAACAACGGCAATGTTTTGATTGTTGCACACAAAGCGACTATCCGAATTATGCTGTGTAGCTTGCTGGGAATTGATGTCGGACGCTTTCGTTTTCGCTTGGGATGTCCGGTGGGTTCGGTCAGTATAGTGGAGTTTGGCGCTCATGGGCCATTACTTCATGCTTTAAGCGATCGCATTCATTTAGATGAGCGTTTGCGTACCTTACCCGGTACATGATTTGTTTGTAAGTTACCTAGTGATTAGAAATCACGGCTATACAAACAAAGTCTGCTTTCGCAGATAGCATTAAAACCTGCGTAGGCAGGTTTCGTCTGTGTAGCCGCGAATTTTATTCACCAAGGTATATTAATGTAAGATAATTTCTCTATGATTCCTATTATTTCTACAGTACCAATTCAACAATTAGCTTCAGGCGATTGCCTCTCGATTCAAGTTTATAAATTTATCGGTGCTAACCCTGGTAAAAAAACATATTTACAAGCCAATCTGCACGGTGCAGAGATTGTTGGCAATGCTGTCATTCACCAGCTAATCGAGTTTTTGATTAGTATCAATGATACTCAGCTCAATGGTGAAATTTGGCTAGTTCCTGTCTGTAATCCCATCAGTACCAATCAGCGCACTCATTATTTTTCTACAGGTCGATACAATATATTTGATGGGAAAGACTGGAACCGCATCTTTTGGGACTATGAAAAGGAATGTGAAGATTTAGAAGAATTTGCAAAATCTCACATCAATTTTGAAAAAGATGCTATAGAAATTGAATACTACAAAAGAATTAAAAATAGTTTCGATAAACTCTTAGAAAAAATCAAGTCTCCAAGCGGAGCGCCTTTTAACGAACGATATCGCTATCAGCTACAATCTTTATCTTTGGATGCTGATTATGTAATCGATATTCATAGCTCGTCTAATCAAGCGGTAGATTACTTATATGGCTTCCACCGTAGAGAAGAAAGTGCTAGATATTTTTTACTTGACCATGAAATTTTACTAAATGAATATGATGGAGATGCTTTTGATGAAGCTTTCCTAAAGCCTTGGTTAGCGTTGGAAAATCAGCTAGAAACTTTAGGGAAATCGATAGTCTTTGATAAAGAATCTTGGACGCTAGAACTGGGTTCGGGAATGCAAATGAATCCAGAATCAGTTGAAAAAGGAGTTCAAGGCATCAAAAATTACTTAGCCCAGAAAGGCATTTTATCGATTCCTGAATTTCCTTTGGCGCAAACAGCATTCCACAAAGTAACTTTTATTTCAAAAAGCAATCTAAAAAAATATTATGCGCCTAGCGGAGGGATGATCCAATCAAGAGTCAAACTAGGTGCTTCAATCGAGGCTGGGGAAAGACTTTATCAAATTATTAGCTTTAATAAAGAAGAATTACCAAAATTAATTGATGTTTGTGCGGAGACCGCTGGTTTAGTCTTTGATATTTCGACCAATCACGCAGTTAACGAAGGAGAGTATGTATTATCAGTGATGTAGGGGTTTTTAAAAACGCAAACATCATGGAAGATGGGACGACGACAAACGCAGCATTTAATAAAGGCGAGGCAAATATCCTAGACGAGTCAGCATTTTTTAGCATCCCGAAAGCACCGGAAGGATATAAGTCCGGCTTTATTGGGATTATCGGACGCCCAAATGTGGGTAAGTCTACATTGATGAACTATATGGTGGGGCAAAAAATTGCCATCACTTCGCCAGTGGCGCAGACGACGCGTAACCGACTGCGGGGTATCCTGACGACGCCAGAGGCGCAGATGATTTTTGTCGATACCCCAGGAATTCACAAACCGCACCACCAGTTAGGGGAAGTGCTGGTGAAAAATGCTCAGATTGCGATTGAGTCGGTGGATTTGGTGCTGTTTGTGGTGGATGGAGCGGTAGACTCTGGAGGAGGCGATCGCTATATTGTCGATATTCTGAGCCGCACCAAAACGCCTGTGATGTTGGGGATGAACAAAATCGACCTGCGAACCTCAGATTCCCAACAAATTGATGAGAGTTATAGGCAGCTAGCTGAACCCTACAACTGGCCGATTGTGAAGTTCTCTGCCCTCACCGGAGAGGGAGTTGAGGCGTTGCAGCAATTACTCAGCGATCGCCTAGAACCAGGGCCATACTATTATCCTCCTGATTATGTTACCGACCAGCCGGAACGCTTCATCATGGGGGAACTGATTCGAGAACAAATTTTGCTGCTAACCCGCGAAGAAGTTCCCCACTCAGTCGCCGTTACGATTGACATGGT
>NZ_JACJOQ010000304.1:0-2998 GCF_014695635.1 Coleofasciculus sp. FACHB-712
CGAGGCAATGTAATCTTGGTCGTTCCACAGATAACCTGGCGGTAACTTGACACGGTTGCAACTGTGATCGCACTTCTACATACAGCCAAAACCAACCTCCACGAGCGATCGCTCTGTTCATTCCTGCTTGCGATCGCGCTTTTATAGCTTCAAGATGAGTATTGTGCCTATCACGCCTCAACTTTGCTTCCAGTTTTCATTGCTATATGCGAGACGGTACTTATACAGGAGATTGGGGCGTGGATAGCCCAATTGAATTTGATAGTCGTGTTGGTAGTGAATAATGGGATGTTGGGTTTCCTTGATCAACCCAATCTATGGCGATGCACGATCACACTAAAGTAGTAATTTACAAACGCCCGCGCAATAGTCGTCCATCAGGCGTTGCCAGGAAGATAAAACCATCAGTAGCAGCAATAGACCCATTCCAACCAGCATCACCAATCACTTCAGTTCCAACACTAGAAGAAATTTTACCTCTTCTCAATTTTCCGTCGGGGGTTGCCACGTAAACATAACCATCAGCAACAGCAATAGACCCATTCCAACCAGCATCACCAATCACTTCAGTTCCAACACTAGAGGAAATTTTACCTCTTCTCAATTTTCCGTCAGGGGTTGCCAAGTAAACATAACCATCAGCAGCAGCAATAGACCCATTCCAACCAGCATCACCAATCACTTCAGTTCCAACACTAGAGGAAATTTTACCTCTTCTCAATTTTCCGTCAGGGGTTGCCAAGTAAACATAACCATCAGTAGCAGCAATAGACCCATTCCAACCACCGTTACCAACCTCTTGATCTGCTCGTACTGGGTTAGTTAGCTGATCTTGTTGAGCAGATGGAGAGATGATGTTAATGCTAGATATCTGCTTCCCATCTGCTCTCACTATAAACTGCTGACTATTGGACGACAGACGCACTCCATTAGCGCCTACATTCAGCGATATAAGGAAGGGAGATGTCTGACCTAAATAAGGATGAGTTACATCTATTTCTTGATCGCCATTTTTTAGTAGGACTACAATTGGTGCTGAATCAAAGTCATAACCACTAATGTCGATTGTCTTTCTTCTGTCTGGAGGTAGTGTCAGATCAAGACTACTAGGACTAACTATGCATATAGCTGGTTTTACAGGCGGAACTGTATCAAGGGGTATGGGAGGAATTCCTATTTTTTGTGCCAGTCCATTCCTTTTGGTGATCAATTCATTCTTAATTCTGATCAACTCAATCCGCGATCTTTTGGCTACAAAATCAACATTACATCTAGATTCTTGACCAATGACTGAAACCCCATGATCAATAAGCTGTGTAATTTCAGTTTCGATAGTAGACTGTACGTCATCGGCTATCTTTTTCTGGACATCTTTCAAGGTTTCTTGCCAGCTTCCAGACTCCGTCCTAAGAGTATTGATACCTGTATTTAGAGTTTTTATAGCCTCCTCTAAGTGTTCTACTTCCACTTTCATTTTATTGTTTGTATTTATGGTTGGGATACATGAGTAAGCAGAAAGAAGAGACAAAACTGTGAGATAAAATGCTATTTTTGCAAAATATATTTGACGTGTAGTTCTCATACGCTGAGTTCTATTAGTATCCTAATTAAATCTTGAACATCATTGACAAGGTACATTTAATCAAAATTTGTAGCTGCTTAGCGATAGCACCCCACGGACAACTTTTAGATTGCTCCCTGACAGATAGCTTAAGCGGTCTAACTATTTATTCAACAGCTTATATCAAGTCTAAATAAGATTCCAACATAGAGTATATTTTTACTAAATTCTTAATAAGGGTTATATAGAGGGTGATCGCATCCTCACTTCCACGCCACAGAATCTACCAGTGAAGTAAAATTGTCTTCCATCCGCCATCTGCAACCCCCTTCACCCCATGCTTTGCGACTACCTGGTACAAATCCTGACGGCTCGTGTCTACGATGTCGCCCAAGAAACTCCCCTAGAATACGCTCCAAACCTCTCCGCACGGCTCAATAACAAACTCCTGCTTAAGCGGGAGGATATGCAATCAGTCTTCTCCTTCAAGCTGCGGGGCGCTTACAACAAGATGGCGCACCTGTCGCCGGATATGCTGGCACAGGGTGTAATTGCTGCATCAGCCGGGAACCATGCCCAAGGAGTCGCCCTTGCTGCGCGTCAGCTAGGAACGCAAGCGATTATCGTTATGCCAGTCACCACACCTCAAGTGAAGGTGGATGCCGTTAAAGCGCGAGGGGGAGAAGTTGTATTGCATGGAGACACTTACGACGATGCCTATGCCTTTGCCCGTCAACTGGAGACGGAAAAAGGTTTAACTTTTATTCACCCCTTTGATGACCCGCACGTAATTGCCGGACAGGGGACAATTGGGATGGAAATTCTGCGGCAATGTCAGCAACCTATTCATGCTATTTTTGTGGCGATTGGGGGCGGCGGATTGATTTCTGGGATTGCGGCGTATGTAAAACGGTTGCGTCCCGATATTAAGATTATTGGCGTTGAACCCGTCGATTCCGATGCTATGTCTCAATCCCTGAAAGCAGGGAAACGGGTGCGCTTGTCGAATGTCGGTTTATTTGCCGATGGGGTTGCAGTGCGGGAAGTCGGGGAAGAAACCTTCCGGCTGTGTCAAGAGTACGTCGATGAAATCATTTTGGTGGATACGGATGACACTTGTGCTGCAATTAAAGACGTATTTGAGGATACGCGATCGATTTTAGAACCAGCAGGTGCATTAGCGATCGCAGGTGCGAAAGCCTACGCCGAACGGGAGCAAATTGAAGGACAAACGCTAGTTGCCGTTGCCTGCGGTGCTAACATGAACTTCGATCGCCTCCGCTTTGTCGCAGAACGAGCCGAGTTTGGCGAACGCCGCGAAGCTATTTATGCCGTTACAATTCCCGAACAACCGGGCAGTCTCCGCAAGTTTTGCGAATGTCTTGGCAGACGCAATCTTACTGAGTTTAGCTATCGCATTGCCGATGAAAAAGAAGC
>NZ_JACJOQ010000305.1:0-3028 GCF_014695635.1 Coleofasciculus sp. FACHB-712
AATAATCCGCTTATATAGTTCCTAAACTCCCGTTTTTGGGCTTGATGCGTCAATATATCATCAAAGCGTTTGCACCATCTATTGAAGCAAGGGGGCATGGCGGCGGGAGTTGTGTCTTTCATTTATCACACCATAACGTGAAATGGTTGCCATGCCTGTATTATACCTTTTTAGAGTCTTGTTTTTCGTTTAAGCACCGCTAGTGCAATTGGCAACGCTGGGGATAGGGAGCGACGTGAGTTTCCGTCCCAACGAAGGCTCAATCTCTTTGAGCAGATGAAGATGACCTAGAAATACTATAAACAACTAAAAAAAATCTAGCAGTCGATAGATTCATTTGAACAACACCCACTTAGGGAACAAGCCGGACGCGAATCGCTAAACCTTGCTACAGAAAAAAGCGGGCAGATTTTCATCCAACCGCTTATCTCTTAGTGGAGAATAGATTTTGCTTGCGTGCGTAGCTTGTGAGAGATTGGCAGCACGCACAAGCGCGATCGCGTACCCAAAAATTAGCCGTTCAGCACTCAGTCGTTCCTTATGGAGCAAGTCCCGCAAACTTTAACAAGTCAACCATCTTGAAGTCGTGCTTTTGCCCTAAAACTGGCTTCCACTTGGGGTCTTGCCGAAGATAGGATTTGCGATCGCCTTGTAGCAGACCGATGAACACCTCCGCAACAATGCGTCCGCCGACAGGCCCCAGTGTCTTGCCTTGCGCTCTCAGCTCCGCTTCCTTCAAAATATAGAACCACAAGGGTGTTCGCTTGTCGAATCCCAAATCTTTGAGGTCGCGCAGATCGGATGGATTGAGAGGATCGATTTCCATCGCTCTGGCTACATCCTGACCGGACGGCAAGCTGAAGGTGAGGTGACGCAGCAGATTGCGCTGCGCGAGCGACCGGATTGGCTCCTCTTGTCCTGGCAAACCGGGTGCTGGAAAAGGCAGCGTGAATAATGCACTTGAGAGTTTAGGATCGATCTTTTTGTTGGGCTTGACTTTTCCGTTTTTGAAATCAAAGAAGGTATCCCAGTCAACAAATCGTCGGGGTGCGCGTTTCCCACCGCGCAGGTCATCCGGGTCACAAAGATTAGGGTCTAAACTGAAATTGAAAATTGGTGCCCTAAACTCTGGCATATCCTGAGTGCCATGATTGGCGATGTATCCCGGTCTGACTTGGCTGTGACCGAAGCGATAGGCAGCGACCGAGAACTCAACTGGGATAAATGGCTGGTTGCGCCAGTTGTAGAACCGCCGACCTTTTTTCAGAATGTCATCCACCAAATCCTGTCCTACGGTTGTGGGCAGGAACTCATGCACGATAATCCACTGGTAGTGCCAGCGAACTAGCTTCTGTGCCTCGGTGAATGCATCATTCGGATCTTTGAGTCCACTATCGATGACGTAATCCACAACATGATTGTGGAATTTCAGAAATGCCAATTGCATCTGAGAAATAATCGTGTTCTCATCATTCCTTGGGTCGCCGATGAGCGCCATATTTTGGCTATTTCGAGGGAGATCGTCCTTCGACCCTTCCCCACCCAATTTCTCAATCAGGAACTTGATGCCTCCCGTTGTTTTGTCATACAAGTGAGGACTGGCTGCACGACCCGAACCATAAACGTTATCTAGCTCTAAGAAAGGCGTTCGGAAATTTTCAATAGATTCCGGGTCATTTTGTCGCTCAAGGCTAGAGGTGGAATCGAAGGTCATATCATGATCTAGAAACTGCCCCAAAAAAGTGAACCCTGCGGTCATAGTGGGGTTATCGGTGTTGCTAGGACTTCCAGGTACGGGGTCTGTTGCGTTTAAATCGTCTTTTGCATCCATCAAACCGCCTGGTTTCCCTAGCTCCATCAGCCTCTGGCGCACTGATTTGGAGTCGCTAGCAAAGGGAGGTAAGGACGGGAATAGCCGACCAAATTTTCCTTGATCGTAAGCAGTGGAGCGGGGTGGAACTTGGTCTCTTAGATAGAGTTGTCCGTGTCTAGTCATTATGTTTCCTCCTTGTTGATTACCGTTTTATGTGGCGCTGGTTTTGACCTCTACCTCGATCGAAATTTCTGTTTTTCTTGCGTCCAGATTCCACAAAATTGAATTTTCAGTGTTTCTAATCGCCTAAGTTTTTTGAAAAATCACGATCTGATTATCGATTTAGGAAGAGGTTGAAGAATTCGGATTCCTCAAAATCAATTTGAAATTTACCCTACTTATCAGTAATTTAAAAAAAATGGGGATTTATGAAACTGGTATCTAGTTAGACGATTTAAAATTGCAGATTGTGAAAGATTAGATAGTAAGTAATTTCTGCAATTTAAATCGGCAATCGTAAAATAAGATGGTACTGCTCTCAGCCGATACTAATTTTCAGGTTGCCAGCCAAATCTCTTTGCTTTACAGATATAACCTTTGCTGAAAGTTTCTTGCCAGTCGCTTATTTTTGGTAACTCAGTTGAGTGTCAGTCGATTGGGCGACTTGAAAATTTTTTAATATTGTGCTAGCAAAATCAAGCAATTGGGCGCGATCGCTACCAGGTAAATTTAAGTACGAACTAATGTACTGATCTGTACTCGCATCTAGGCGCACTTGCGATCGCGCAATTTATTCAGAAATTAAATAATCAGTTTCCTGGCAATCAACCACTTACAAAAGGCATATTTGTGGAAGCAAACTTCGGGCGGCTAATCTGCAACCAGACTGATTACTCCCTGGAAATCAGCCACCATAATGTGACAGTTAGTAGATAAAGAAATATTAAGCAGGAGTCGAACTTTGAGCGATCAATTGAAGAAAGGCGACAAGGTTACATGGAAGACCTCACAAGGTGAAACCAGTGGCACTGTGAAGAAAAAACTCACTTCACCCACAGATATCAAAGGACACCACGTCGCCGCATCCAAAGATAATCCTGAGTATCTAGTTGAAAGCGAAAAAACTGGGAAAGAAGCTGCTCACAAGCCTGAATCCCTCAAGAAAGAGGAGTAATGCTGAATTATGAATAATGATGTGAAATCAGCCATCGACGA
>NZ_JACJOQ010000306.1:0-3075 GCF_014695635.1 Coleofasciculus sp. FACHB-712
TGGATGGACTAGAGCTGGAGACAATTACGGCAATAATGTGAAAGTTGAGAATTCCAAAACGTATACGGTCAAGTGCGAAAATGACGACGGCTGGTATTGGCAGCCGAGTCGAGGGCATCCGACATTAAGAATGTATTACAGAGGTTTTTTGCAACGTGGCTATACTTTCGAGTTTAGGTTAGATGAATATCCCGATCTTCTTGATTCTATTGACTGGGCTACTTGGGATTTTCTGGGTAATTTAGTGTTTGCCAAACAAGGAACGCTCTACAAATATAAGCTTAGTGACTTCAAAAAAGGTAAGCCCAGCTTTTGTAAAGATTTGGAATTTTTAGAGCAACCTAAAAAGCCAGAAATTTAGGAAGCGATCGCTTAAATGCTAAACCTTCTTTATCCTTTAATATTGCCAATCGGTGTCAACCGCACCACCTTTTTGCTAATTCCCGCTAACTCAGCCGCTTCAATCACATCATCGATGTCTTTGTAAGCTGCACCCGCTTCTTCCGCTAGTCCGGACATTGAGGTACTGCGGACATATATGCCCTTCTTCTGCATATCCTTCAGGAGTGTTTCTCCCTTCCAAGCTTTTCGCGCCTTGGTACGACTCATTGTGCGTCCGCTTCCGTGTGCAGTGCTGAAGAAAGTTTGGTCGCCAGTCGGTACGCCGACTAATAAATAAGATCCGGTTTCCATACTGCCGCCAATGATAACCGGCTGACCAATATTCTTGTAGCGTTCCGGAATATCTGCCATTCCCGGTGCAAAAGCTCTGGTTGCACCTTTCCGATGGACGAGGAGCGATCGCTTTTTCCCATCCACAATATGACTCTCTAGCTTGGCGGTATTGTGTGCCACATCATAAACCATGTGCATCCCCAAGTCTTCCGCGGAACGTTCAAAGATTTCCGAAAATACTTCGCGGATGCGATGCAGAATCACTTGACGATTGGCATAAGACATATTGATGCCGCATTTCATCGCCGAAAAATAGGCTTGTCCTTCCGGAGAATCAAAGGGCGCACAAGCTAATTCTCGGTCAAGTATTTTAATTCCATACTTGCTATCCATTACCTTTAAAAATCTTTGCAGATAGTCAGTTGCCACCTGATGACCAAATCCCCGACTACCACAGTGGAACATTACCACCACCTGATCCGGCATGGTAATTCCCATCGTCTTGGCTAACTCTGGATCGAAAATATCTAGCTTTCGCGCAACTTGAATTTCTAAATAATGATTGCCAGATCCTAAAGTTCCAATTTGATTGAAACCCCGGTCAATTGCCTTGTCACTAATCTTTGCAGAATCAGCACCTTTAATGCAGCCGTTTTCTTCAATGAGTTCTAAATCTTCTTTCCAACCATAGCCATTATTAACGCACCACTGAGCGCCTTGTTCGACTACTTTGCGAAAGTCATTCCGCGATAATTTCACAAAGCCACTGCTTCCTACTCCAGCCGGAACCCTTTCATAGAGCCTATCTACCAGCTTTTTGATATAAGGTTTGACTTCATGGTAGGTAAGGTTTGTAACCATCAAGCGCATTCCGCAATTGATATCAAAACCGATACCGCCGGGGGAAATCACGCCCCCCTTTTCCACATCCATCGCCGCCACGCCACCAATGGGAAAACCATAGCCAAAGTGTCCGTCAGGCATACACATCGCATATTTGGTGATTCCTGGCAGCGTCGCTACATTCGTAACTTGGTCGTAAACCGCTTCATCTAATTCGGAAATTATCTTTTGTGTTCCATAAATCCGGGCGGGAACGCGCATCCCTTCCTTGTAGGAAACCGGAATTTCCCATACCGTGTCAGAAATTTGTTCTAAAAATTCCTTAATAGGCATCTCGGTTTTACTCCTAAAAGGTGACGTGGAAAATAGAGGCAACCATCTCAAACCGTATCGTTTCCAGGCTCTACCTGAGCAAGAGCTTTTGGAAGTTCTGGTCGCCCATTATTGAGAATGGGGAAAGAGATTAGTGGTAGAAGCGATCGCATCTTCCCCACCAATAGAAACAGTAAAAGTCCTTGCACCACTAGCAGGTTCGTGATTAAAAAGAATGTCGCCTCTTCAATCGGCAACCCAAACGGCTTAAATCCAGTGCTATAGGTCTCAGAAATGCTCCAAATGCTCTGTCCGATGGCAATGCGGTCGGCTATCCACAGGTAAACTGTGGGGATCAGAGTGCCAATCAGCCAAGCATCTTTTCTCGCCCAGAGTTGCTTTGCTCCAACTCCCCACTGTAGCGCCAGTATGGGGCATGCCCAAGCTAAAATTAGCCCCATGTACACAGTCTTCTCCGACTGCAACATGAAAGCTCCCGCAATGCTGAGAACGAGCCAGAAAACGATGCCAGATGCTCGCAGCCAAGGAGAATCCTCCTCCTGTGCTGGCTCAGTTGTGAGAGGAAATAGCCAGTACAGCCACAGACCCGTTAGGAGTGGCTGAAGGATGAAGAATAAATATTCTTCAATGGGTACGTAGCCAATCGTACCTACCACGCGATCCGTGCCGTAGTGCCACACGCCGCGCCAAACCAGGTAATTATCCCACGGTGTCGTATAAATCAGGGCAATCAGCGCAATCAGGGGTAGCCCTAACCACGCTCTGATTCCTCCGATACCAGCCAGAGGTTGGCGCTGAAGCCATGCTAGGAAGAGGAGTGGTGGCAGGATAAAGACAAGGTGAAATGCGAAGTAGCTCATCTTGCTAGCAATACTTTAAACATTAATGATGCCGAAGTAAAAGCCAAAAAACAGCAACAGAATCGCCAGAGCCGCTAGCGTCACGCTGATGCGAAATGCCTTCGGAGGCAAGTCTTCAGAGGTAATTACACTATCTCGTTGTACCTGAGTAATTGGCTTGGAGTTCTTGTCTGCCGGTTTTTGGGATGGATTAGTTTCTGTTGGTTCCATAGACTTTTTTTGCGTTCTGCATGACTTGCCTGCTGTCTATATTGGAGAAACCGCTCTCAGCTTACCTCGTTCTTAAGAACTACCTTCGTGCGGGGTAGCGTTCTGCCAGAGGAGTTAGCCCTCATAAAGTTGGCTTGTAATTAGGAATACACGC
>NZ_JACJOQ010000307.1:0-3099 GCF_014695635.1 Coleofasciculus sp. FACHB-712
TTGTGATCGGCTTGGTTGCGGAGTGCCAACGCCAAAACAGCTTTGCCTACATCGGTGTCACTCAGCTTTGTTGCCGCAAAACCATACGCCCAAATCGCTTGATGCTCGAAAAACAAAGCTTTATTGAGGATGGCAGCATCATTTCTTTTATCCTCTCTAGAGGCAGCACTGGCACCGTCTGCGATCGCGGTCAGCCCTAAAGCACTCGCTACGCCAGTCACAGTCCCCGCCACCATAATCCCACGCCGTGAGAATGTTTTGCTGGGACGCAAGAATCTTTTGGCAAAGGTATTTTCCCTCTCCATGTTGGTGTCTCCTTATTCATAAATCAGTAACTTACAGTTAATACGCGCACCTCATCTGGTTGGATTTCAGTAGGATTACGGCTGAGGAAATTATTTACAGGACTTACGCTCTGAAAGCTTGAAACTTAGAGATTCACTAACCCTTCATTTATCGGGGAGTGAGTGGGATCTCTGCGTCAGTCCTAACTTAAAAGCTTTCAAAATTTGAGAGGAAAATCATCGGACGGTCTAGGCGCAGCGCTAACCCTGTAGCCGTGGCTAAGGAACCGTAAGGGATTCCGGCAATTCGGTCAAAGTGCAAATCTTTGAGAATCTCGGCGTAAACACTCAAGATTTGATAGAAGATTTGCGGTTGGGAGATGAAGTCTATTCTTGTAGGAGTCTCGAAAGTTGTTCCATGTGCATACCGCAAGAAAGGTGGAGTACAAGTCAAACGAGAAAGTTTGGGAGACGGTGAGCTTGACTGAGCCTCAACACCGGGTATAACCAGTCGTGTATAACAAGTAGTGGGATTGCCAATCAGCTACCTTCTCATAGATTTGGTATGCAGGCGGTCGTTCAACCCCAACCTGAAGGGTCTAGCGGTAATTTCAAAATTGTGGAAACAACTGAATGATTACCATCTTCTATTCAGATAAATTTCTTCAGCATGAAACAGGATATATGCATCCTGAACAGCCAGAGCGACTCACTGCTATTGTCGATAAATTGCGAAGCTCAACGATAGCCGATAAAATCCGATGGCTGAGTCCTTCTAACTCAAGAAATGTTATCACAGCGATCGAACAAATTCATTCCTCTGATTACATTCAGGAAGTTCGTACTTATTCTGAGCGGGGTTGGGGGTGTTTTGAATCAACTCAAATCTCGCCTCAAAGCTTTGATGTTGCTTGCCTTGCAGTCAGTGCTTGGTTAGATGGTATTGATGTGGTTTCGCAGTTAAAACGTCCAGCTTTTGTTCTGGCAAGACCACCTGGACATCATGCCCTCAAAGATGAAGGAATGGGTTTTTGTATTTTCTGCAATGCAGCGATCGCTGCCATTTACGCTCAATCCATCGGAATTCAGCGAGTTGGAATTCTTGATTGGGATGTACATCACGGGAATGGAACCCAAACAGCCGTAGAAAATATCCCTAACATGGCTTTCTGTTCCATTCATCAATCCCCTGGCTATCCCCATACTGGAAAGCCTGAGGAACGGGGTAAGTATAACAATGTGTTGAATCTTCCGATTGCTCCAGGCAGCAATATACAGGATTACCGTAAGTTATTCGAGGAGAGCGTCATTCCCTTTTTCAAAGATTTTTGTCCTGATATATTAATCATCAGTGCTGGGTATGATGCGAATCAAACAGACTTGCTTTCTAAAATCAATTTACAGCCCCAAGATTACAGCATCATCACTGATTATTGTTTAGAGATTACACCCAAAATATTATTTGGTTTAGAAGGCGGCTATGAATTGGAGAGCCTTTCTTCATCGGTACTTGAGACTGTTAAACGATGCGTAGACGCATTTGTATGATGACCTCCAATGGGCGGGGCTAATGGCTCAAAATTTGGAATTGCTCGGAATTGATCCGCCCCGCCTCGTACAGCGTTTCGGCAACTTCCCCCATCCTCAGCACAGAATGACCCCGATAGCCGTTTTCCTGAAGCCGATCTTTGACTCCTTTTTCATGGTCGATCAACACCACAATATCTTCGACATTTAATCCAGCATCTTTGAGTTTCATTGCCCCTTGCATAGCGCTCTTGCCGCTGATGAGAATATCATCGACAACGACAATGGTTTCTCCCGGTTGGAAATGACCTTCGATGACTCGTTGGGTGCCGTGAGATTTTACCTCCTTGCGCGGAAAAATCATCGGACGGTCTAGGCGCAGCGCTAACCCTGTAGCGGTGGGTAAGGAACCGTAAGGGATTCCAGCTATTCGGTCAAAGTGCAAATTTTTGAGAATCTCGGCGTAAGCACTCAAGATTTGATGGAAGATTTGCGGTTGGGAGATGATGACGCGCAGGTCGATGTAGTAGGGAAAAATCGCTCCAGAGGCTTGCACGCGATCGCCAAACATAATGCAACCCAGGTCGTAGAGTTGCAAAATCAAATCTCGGTTGGGAGAATGTTGCAAGAAGCAGACATCCGGAAGCCACAAGTCACAGGTGGGGCTTTCCTGGACAATTCTGAGACGTTCTTCATTAACCGTGTCGCGTAAGGCTTGGACAGCCTCAGCGGGGTGTTCGGTGGTTAATAAATCTAGGGGAACTGGCAGGAGTAGCCCTTCTCCATAGCTGTTTAAGCCAGCCGCTAGAATTTCACTTAAGTTTTGGTTTTCTGACCATCCCTGCACGAATATGAGGCGTTCTGGTGCGATATTGCGGATGCGAGTCAGAGTTTCCGGCATTGCAGCGCCTACTTCTAGCCCTAGTTGTTCTTGGGTGCCCCAAGTTTGCGCTTCTTTTATCAAATGGATGTAAAAGGGTAGCCCGGTGTCTGGATATTCTTGCAACACGGCGGCTGATGGGTTGTCAGTGGTACAGACCACAAAGACAGCTTTGCCAGGATAGACCAAAAAGGGAGCCGCTAAGTCAAGTCCTGGGTAAGGATTCAAGGTGACAGCATCCACTTTCCAGTCTTCAAAGACGGTTTGGGCAAACAGGGTGCTGGTGTTGAGGTCGCTGTGCTTGGCGTCTAAAATTACTGGAATGTCGGCGGGGATAGCTGCTAGGGTTTGCTGAAGGAGTTCTAAACCTGTTGCCCCCAGTGCTTGATAAAAGCCAAGCGTGAGTTT
>NZ_JACJOQ010000308.1:0-3141 GCF_014695635.1 Coleofasciculus sp. FACHB-712
ACAGATGAAGCGGGGAATCTCCTGTTTGAAGTGACAGAACGCGATCGCGTGTCAGATGCAGACGGCAACGACCCAATTTTAAGCACCCTCGACCGCTCGGATTTTGACCAGCTATGGCTATTTGCATTAGATACTGGCGAAGGTCTGACGGAAAAAGATTGTGCGGGAATCAATGCATTTCGCAAACGCGGTGGTGGTATCCTCACCACCCGCGACCATCAAGATATGGGTTGCTCCATGTACGGTCTGGGCGACATCGGCGCGATCCACTTTTTCAACACCAAAAATCCAGATCCCGACGAATCTCGCTGGTGCATTGACGACCCCTACACAACCTACATTTCCTGGCCTAACTATCATTCTGGGCGCAACGGCGACTATCAAAAAATAACCCCCACTGAACCCATTCACGAACTTTTACGCAATCCCAATTCACCTTCTGGATTGGTTGAATATTTTCCCACTCATCCCCACGAGGGCGCAATCGGAGTTCCCGCAGGCGCAAAGAATGCTCGGGTTATTGCACTGGGCAAAAGCTTAATTACAGGTCGTCCCTTTAATCTGGCTGTTGTTATCGAAAGAGAAAAAGACACTGACGGCAACACCCTAGGGCGTGCAGTTGCTGCATCGAGTTTTCACCATTTTGTCGATTACAACTGGGACATCGAAAAAGGTTGTCCTAGCTTTGTGGATGAGGCTCCCGGCGATGGCATGAACCAAGAGCCACGCGCCCTAGAAGATATCAAGACTTATGTGCGTAATGTTGCTTTGTGGCTTGCGCCCTAATGCGTACAGGAAACTGTACCCGTGTTGCTAATTTTGCTTCTGTACGCTCATCTACCCATGACAAGAAATTAATCAGATTCTGAGCAACTTCCCAAAGAAGCTGCTGAGACTTCATTGATAAATCAGCCCTGAAATTTTTGCAGAACACTCAATAAAAGCAAAAAAGTCTAGAGTAGAAACAGAGGGAGCAGTGGAAGTATAGAAAATCCGATGCAGAAAGTCGCAATTGTCACGGGTGCCAATCGGGGACTGGGTTTTGAAACTTGCCGACAACTCGCAAAGCGAGATA
Organism: Coleofasciculus sp. FACHB-712; assembly: GCF_014695635.1. Lineage (NCBI taxonomy): Bacteria > Bacillati > Cyanobacteriota > Cyanophyceae > Coleofasciculales > Coleofasciculaceae > Coleofasciculus > Coleofasciculus sp. FACHB-712. The sequence goes on from NZ_JACJOQ010000308.1 coordinate 1,076, forward strand.
TCCAAGTGATTCTGACCAGTCGTGACGAAGCACAGGGGAAAGCAGCCGTTGAGAAATTGCAAGCTGAAGGCTTAGAGGTAGTTTCTCATCCGCTTGATGTCACCAGTGCAGAGAGTATTGAGCATCTTACTCAGTTCATTCGCAATCAATTTGGGCGATTAGATATTCTAGTGAACAATGCTGGAATTGCTAGAGATCCTTTAGGAGATCCAGAGAGTAGTATCTTCAACACCAAGGTTAGTACCATCCACGAAACGATGGAGACGAATTTACACGGCCCATTACTGCTTTGCCAAGCATTAATTCCGCTGATGAAAGAGCATCAGTATGGGCGTGTTGTGAACGTATCATCGGGTGCAGGACAGTTATCCGACATGAACACTGGATTTCCCGCTTATCGAATGTCCAAAACCGCATTAAATGCCCTTACCCGGATTTTTGCAAATGAGTTGGAAGGCACCAATATTTTAGTGAATTCTGTGTGTCCTGGCTGGGTAAGAACCGATATGGGTGGCCCAAATGCTACCCGGTCTGTAGAGCAAGGGGTTGAAACAATTGTGTGGCTGGCTACTCTTCCAGATGATGGCCCCACGAGTGGTTTTTTCCGCGATCGCCAACCCATTGATTGGTAAGCACAATCGCATCCCATTTCTATATCTATTTGCTTTAGGTTAGACAGACGCGAGCAAGTGCGTTCCTACAATTTTTGTAGTCCCACCTTTAAAAGGGATGAGTAGCTTATTTTTATCATCTCTCTAAAGTTAGGTTTTTTGAACTAATGGACTCAAGTACAGGAAGTTGAACAATGTCGGCAAATTGATCTGCAAATTGAGCCTTTTCTATCTCCCTTTTTCGAGCTTCCACTTTAAGGCATTTATTTTGCACAAGATTTTTTTTAAACAACCAATTAGGTTAGATTATGGCTCACTTAAATCAGCGTCACCCTGAAAATATTAGTGGCGATTTTTACGTTGATACGACTTGTATTGATTGCGATACTTGTCGTTGGATGACTCCAGAGGTGTTTTATCGCACCGATGAGCAGTCAGCAGTTTATCATCAGCCAGAAAATGAGGCTGAAAGATTAAAAGCAATGCAGGCTCTTTTGTCTTGTCCTACGGCTTCCATTGGGACTGTGGAGAAGCCAAAAGACGTTAAAGATGCTCAGCACAGTTTTCCGATTTTAGTCGCTGAAAATGTCTATCATTGCGGCTATCATGCAGAAAATTCCTATGGCGCTGCTAGCTATTTAATTGTGCGACCGGAAGGCAATGTGTTAGTTGATTCTCCCCGCTTTACGCCTCCTCTGGTGAAGCGGCTAGAGGAAATGGGAGAGATTCGCTATATGTATCTGACGCACCGAGATGATGTAGCGGATCATCAAAAGTATGCCGAGCATTTTGGGTGTCAGCGAATTCTCCACACCGACGAAATCTCTTCGGGTACTCGCAATGTGGAAATTCAGCTAACTGGCTTAGAGCCAGTACAGTTGGAGCCAGATTTGTTAATTATTCCAGTGCCCGGTCATACAAAAGGTCACACAGTTTTACTGTACAAAAATAAATTTCTGTTCACGGGAGATCATCTGGCTTGGTCGCCAAGTCTAAATCACCTGTATGCCTTCCCCGATGTCTGTTGGTATTCCTGGCCTGAATTGCTTAAATCAATGCGGAAGTTGGCTAATTACTCGTTTGAGTGGGTGTTACCCGGTCACGGACGCCGATACCATGCTGACAATGAGACGATGCGCCAGCAGATGCAACAGTGTATTGCCTGGATGGAAGCGCGTTAAAGTCTTTTTGATTTTCTCAACGCCTCTTGAACAAGGGGGTTAGAAGCACACCGCGTCAGAAGGATAGCGCCTCAATGCGTAACTTGTGACGCCAAAAACTGATATGGCAACGGCATTCCTAAGTGGGGTGCCGTTTTTTTTAGTTGATTTCCTGAAGTTAGCAATTTCGGCTGTCAAAGGTAACGGCTATGTATCCAGAATGACTAGAATCTCATGAGCGACTTCAGCCTGGTAGTTGTCGGACTGTTAACTGCTGGGAAAAACTCAACTTTGC
>NZ_JACJOQ010000309.1:0-1934 GCF_014695635.1 Coleofasciculus sp. FACHB-712
AAGTACAAATCCAGTGCCTCGTCAATTTTCGCGTCGATCATGCCAAAATTGAGCATCAGATGCGCCATTGCTCGGTTGCGATGCCCGGTCGTTCGCTCTGACATGAACACGGACATATCAATAAATAGGTTGTGTCCAACGTAACGCTGAAACATATCCAGCATCCGGTTTAAGCGCTCAGTTGGTCCCACTCCTTTAATTAAACTGGTGGTAGCGATCGCTCCGGCATTTACCATTGGGTTATAGGGTCGCTTTGAGGATTCATCCAGCTTAATAATGGAGTTAAAAGCATCGCCAGTGGGTTCCACTCCCACCCTTTTTACAACGTAATCGCGCCCATGATCTTCCAGCGCCATTCCGTATACAAATGCCTTGGAAATCGACTGAAGGGTGAACAACTGTTCCCAATCGCCGATTTCATAAACTTGACCATCCACGGTGACAATGCATATCCCAAACCAATCCGGGTTTGCCTTGGCGAGTTCCGGGATATAGTTTGCCAATACACCTTCATGAATTGACTTGTACTTGAGGTGCAAGTCGTTGAGAAAGTCTTGCAGGATGGCACTTGCCATTGGTAATTGGTAATAAGGAATGGGTAATCGCTAATTGTTTCGGGTGACACTAGCGATTAGAAATTAACGTAAACTTGCCGCCGCCTGTTTGATGGGTTCAAGCAAATCTAAAGGTACCTGAAGCATATTCAGCGTACTGCGATCTGGAGTTTTGGGATCGGGACTGGGGCCATGATAATCGCTGCCGCCTGTCATCAGTAAGCCATATTCAGCACACAACTTTTTGAGATTTTGAATTTCTTTGGCGCTGTGGTTGGGATGATAAACCTCAACGCCCATTAACCCAGCAGCAACCAATTCTTTCAGCACTTCCGCAACATTACCGCCTCGGAACAGGTAGGGATGCGCCCACACAGGCACGGCACCGCAAGAACGTAACATGGCAATCCCTTCAACAATCGAGAATTTCTCGTAATGCACATAAGCCGGTTTATCATCACCCAGCAGACGATCGAAAGCTTCCCGCGATGACTGAAAATAACCGGCTTTCACGAGGGCAGTCGCAATATGAGGACGCCCCGGTGCCATGCCTTCACCTAATTCAGGTAACTGAATCGGGTAGCCTAATTCTGCCAGTTTAGCGACCATTTGTTGCGATCGCCGTTTCCGCCCTTCTAAGCGATCGCTTAAAGGTTCCCGCAGCTTCTGTTCATCCGGGTAAAAGCCCAAAATATGTAAGGAACAATTGTTGTGAACGGTGCTGAGTTCCAATCCGGGGACAATTTCCAGGTTATGCAGTTTGGCAGCAGCAAACGCCTCATCCCAGCCATTCATCGTATCGTGATCGGTGATAGCAAGGGCGCGGACTCCGGCACTCATCGCCGCGTTAACGAGTTCGCTGGGTGTGAGGGTGCCGTCTGAGTATGTGGTGTGGCAGTGTAGTTCTAGCATTCTTTAATTGTCGCTTGATTCACGCTCAGTAAGATTGTGGCGGACTAAACTCAATCGAAAGATGTCTTGGCAAAACTCTAGCGCTGTTTTCAAGTCGCTGGTTTGCTGCGGATACGCAACTTCTGGACGAGTAATAACCACTAAAGGAATGCCTAACTCTGCGGAAACTCTGCGCTTGATATCTTCTCCCCCAGCAGTTCCCGATGCTTTCGTAACCACCAGGGAAATGTCCCACTGACGCCAAAGTGCCGTTTCCAATTCAGTAGAGATGGGGGGGCGAATCGCAATCAGTTTATCGGGTGCAAACCCTGATTGTAAAGCTGCTTCCAGCGCTGTTACGGAAGGAAGAATTCGAGCAAATAAAGTAGACTTTTCTTGCCAAGGACGGAACCGGGACAAGCTTCGATAACCAATTGTCAGTAGCACCCGTTGCCCTTGTAGGTAGTCTCCAGATAAAAGCGTGTCGAA
>NZ_JACJOQ010000031.1:0-2918 GCF_014695635.1 Coleofasciculus sp. FACHB-712
TTGGAGAAGGATACGGTGACATCTGAGGAACGCCGATTGGGGAAAATTATCAATTTCGGCGTAATTTACGGAATGGGGGCGCAGCGATTTGCGCGGGAAGCTGGGGTGAAGGCAACCGAAGGCAGATTGTTTATCGATCGGTTTAACGAGCGCTACCGTAAGGTTTTTGACTATTTGGAGCGGGTGAAGCGGGAAGCGATCGCTCACGGTTATGTCGAAACTATTTTAGGACGCCGCCGTTACTTTAACTTTGAGGGCGGCAGTCTCCGCAAGCTGCAAGGGAGCAATCCCGATGAAATTAACCTTGACAAACTCCGTAATTTAGGACAAGCTGACGCCGGTTCGCTACGCGCCGCAGCTAATGCTCCAATTCAAGGTTCTAGCGCCGATATCATCAAAATTGCAATGGATAAACTGCACAAAGTTTTGCAGAATTACCAGGCGCGTTTATTATTGCAAGTTCACGATGAATTAGTGCTTGAAGTTCCTCCCTCGGAATGGGAAGAATTACAGCCTCAGATTCGCTCAACGATGGAAAACGCTGTTTCCTTGAGCGTTCCTCTTAAGGTTGATGTGCGTGCAGGGCAGAATTGGATGGAGACGAAGTAAAAAACTGTAGTTTCGACAGCCTTTCCTGTATGACTGTTCGATTGGTGGTTAAGCTCAGCGTGGGATAGAAGCGCGATCGCATTTCGCTGCACCACTCCAACTGCTAAAAGCCAGTAACAGGCGTCCGAAACTATTGGACAATGGAAACGTCTGTCCAGATGGACTTTTCTTTTGTAGTAAATATTTATAATGACCGGCACTCGCAAACTCATCCAAAATTCTCTCATCTGGACTGGTGCAGTTGTTCTCATCCTTGGATTGGTGGGATGTGAAGCTATTTTTGGTTCTCCTACTTACCCGGTTAAGCGAGTCAGCGATGGGGATACTCTCGCCGTGACGGATCGCAGTGGGAAAAACATCAACGTGCGTTTTGCTTGTGTGGATGCTCCAGAGGTTCCCCATTCCAGTAAGGAAAAAGCAAGCAAAAAAGCAGTAGATCAAAATCAATTCAAGTGGGGAATAAAAACCCAGCAACGATTGCAAGAATTGGTACAGCAAGGAGGCGATCGCGTTCGCTTAACTGTGACTGATACTGATAGGTATGGGCGTAAAGTTAGCGAGGTGCGCCTGCCTGATGGAACTTTTGTTCAGGAAGTGTTGGCAAAAGAGGGACTGGTACTGGTGTATCGTCAGTATCTAAAAGATTGCCCTAGCGCTGCTATCGTTGAGCAAGCAGAAGCTGAGGCGAAAAAGAGTCGGCGCGGCATTTGGCGTGACTCCAAGTTTCTGCCGCCGTGGGAGTATCGCAGTGAGAGTAAGTAGCAAAGGCTGATAGTTAATTGCAACAAACAATAACCATCAAAAGTCTTCGTCAGCATACTCACTGGCATCTTCTGATTGAGACTGATTACTGGAAGGCGATCCCCAAACAATGGGCACGATTGCACTCCCAATCGCCCCCGCGCCAGCACTAAACGCTAGCACGACGCCTACTGGCATCCGGATCGACTGGAAAGTTAGAAATTTCACCGATACCGGCGTGATGTTTTGAATGGACAACAGAGCGATCGCTGCGACGGAACTGGCTAAAATCAGCGAGGTAAGCAGGTTGGTAAGGGCTTTCATATTGATAATGGCGACTGAGTAAGTTCCTGCTACCAAGTAGGAGCAAGAGCAATGCCCTTGCTCCTACCGATCATTTAGACTGTGACGGGTTCCAGTTTGTTAATGGTTTGTTCCATTTGCTGGGCAATTTGAGTCATTTTTTCTGGAGTATTCGTTTCCAGATAAACCCGCATTAGCGGTTCTGTTCCGGAAGGACGCAGGAGTATCCAACTGCCTTCTTCTAAGTAGAGTTTAATCCCGTCTTTGCGCCCTACTTCTTTCACTTTAATTCCTGCCACTTCTGCTGGGGGATTTTTAGTGAAATCATCGATGACAGCGGCTTTGTGGGCGTCATTTAAGTGCAAATCGAGACGTTTGTTGTACAGAGGGCCATCGGCTTCTGCGATTACTTCTTCTACTAGCTGGCTTAAAGGCTTACCTTCGTAAGCGATCGCTTCTGCCACCAGCATATCGGCTAAAATACCGTCTTTTTCGGGAATATGTCCGATAATGCTCAATCCGCCCGATTCTTCGCCGCCGATCAATACCTGCGTCTCGCGCATTTTCTCGCCGATGTATTTAAAGCCTACTGCTGTTTCGTAGATTTCCAAGCCGTACTTAGCAGCGAGGTTATCCAGCAGGTGGGTGGTGGCAACGGTGCGGACAATTGCACCAGTTTTGCCTTTGTTTTTGACTAAGTGACGCGCCAGCAGGAGCAGCACCGTGTTCGGTGTCAGCACGTTTCCTTGTTCGTCAACAATGCCGAAGCGATCGCTATCTCCATCCGTTGCTAAACCTATATCTGCCCCGTCTTTTTTCACCGCTTCAACAAGTCCAATCAATTCCTCTCCTTTCGGTTCTGGCATTCCACCGCCAAAGAGAACATCGCGATAGGTGTGGAATGCCTCTGTATCGCAACCACAGCGCTCCAAGACAGTATCCAGGTAGCCGCGAGAAGTCGAGTAGAGGGCGTCGTACTTCACCTTTAGCCCTGCGCTCTTAATTCGCTCTACATCCAGCAGGGTGTAAATAAACTGGAGATAATCTGGCTTGGGATCAAAGGTAGAAATCTTGTTGGCATTGTTGCCACTCGGCGGCTCATCCGTAGCGTTTTCAATATTTGCTACAATTGTATCCGTAATTTCCGGTGTTGCCGGACCAGCGTAATCGGGGATGTATTTGATGCCGCAATAGGGAGCTGGGTTATGACTGGCGGTGAACATCAGTGCCCCAGCAGAGTTGAGAAGCTTAGCGTTGTAAGCAAT
>NZ_JACJOQ010000310.1:0-3192 GCF_014695635.1 Coleofasciculus sp. FACHB-712
GCGATCGCCGCATTGCGATGAGAACAAGTGCAAGCAGAACTACAAGCTCATTGCGTTTCCCACAACAGCGCTTTTCTCTACAATTGATGCCATGCCCATGCGTCAGCCAAAAATGCGCTCAAGGGCAATAGCTTGAATGGATAGAAACTGCCGTGCGAACTCTTAAACTACCTTCTGGACAATTAATTCCGGTTCTTGGCATGGGCACCTGGCAGATGGGGGAAAATGCCAGGAATCGCCAAAGCGAAATAGATGCCTTACGCCACGGACTCGATCGGGGTCTAACTCTGATTGACACTGCCGAAATGTATGGCGAAGGCGGTGCAGAAGAAGTAATCGCCCACGCGATCGCTTCTCGTCGGGCGGAAGTCTTTCTAGTCAGCAAGGTCTACCCTCATAACGCCTCGAAACGAGGGACAATTGCTGCCTGCGAAAGAAGTCTCCAGCGGTTGAAAACTGACTATCTTGACCTTTACCTACTGCACTGGCGCGGTTCTGTGCCGCTGGGAGAGACGCTGGAAGCATTGGCGACGCTTCAACAATCCGGCAAAATTCGCAGCTATGGAGTGAGTAATTTTGATGCCAAGGATATGGAAGAAGCGATTGGGTTGAAGGATGGGAAAGGAATTGCTACCAATCAAGTCCTCTACAACCTGATGCGACGGGGAATTGAGTGGAATCTACTGCCCTGGTGTCGGCAACAAGGTATCCCAATCATGGCGTATTCCCCGATTGAGCAAGGGCGTTTGTTGAACAATCAAGCACTCAAGGCGATTGCCCAAGAACGAGAAGTCACTGCGGCTCAAGTGGCGATCGCTTGGTTGTTGCATCAAGAGAATGTGATTGTGATTCCCAAATCCAGCCGGATTGACCATGTAGAGCAGAATTATGCTGCCCTGAATTTGAAATTGAGTGCTGATGAATTGGCTACCTTGGATGCTGCCTTCCCACCACCCACTAAACCTGTTCCTCTACAAATGCTTTAACGACTTACTTCTCCAGGGGTTAATTGCCTCACTCGGCTGGTTGGGGGGCAGCAATAGGCTGGGCAAACTGCCTCCTACTCGCGATCGCGTTAACTCCGGTAATCGAGTTTACCTAACCTCAAGAATAGGTACTCAACTGAATTTATCTTACGTTGGATAGTGCCTCAAATGAGCAATCCGTCTGAATTTTATACCAGGCAGTGGGCATTTGGTCGTCCGACAGGAGGTACTTGATGGTGTCCATTTGGGGTTCTAGAGGCAGTAGCGGCTTTCTTGAGTTGAGATTTCTATTGTCGCTGATCGCTCCTCTCGCGCAAAACCACTTCTTCAGACCTATAGAAGAAATGATTTTGCTCAAATCTCCCTAATAAGGTTCAAGGTTTGGTAGCTCTATTTTTCATCTATCCTGATTGCACCCCCTATAGGCTGTAGTTGATCTACTGAACTCTTTAACAACAAGGACTAAATTATGCCGTTTGTGCTTATTCAAGGTACTTTTGACCCAACTAGTGGGGTTCCCGATGGAGATTCAGTTCGGTTTAAGGCAAACAATGATGATGATGTATTGTTTGACAAGTTAGAGGGGCGAATCGAATTCAAGAGCGGTGGTCAAGTGCAGCTTCGGTACGAAGGCATAGATGCTCTTGAGAAAGCGGCGATTAAACCATTTTCCTCAGACGCTACCGAACGTAATATTGAGTTACTTGGGGGCAAAAAGTCCGGATTGCCAGGATATATCCTTTCTAGCCATGCCGATGGGAATGGACGACCTGTTTGCTTCGTCTTTACCGGCAATCCACCTGATTGGGACAATGCTGGAAGAGGGTATGAACTAAAAGCCGACTTGTTGCGTGAAAGCGTCAACTACAAGCTTCTCCGAGAAGGGCATGTCTATCCTATGTTCTATGAAACCCTCTATAAAGAGTTGCGCGATGAGATGGTGGGTGCAACAGAGGAGGCGCGAGCAGCAAATAGAAGAATTTGGTCAGCCGATCGCTCGACAGAGGGTTTCCAAGTTGATGTACCTCCCGATCTCTCAAAATTACCACCTATCTTTCCTAAACTTTGGCGGCGACTTGAATCGTTTTATCAACGTCGGTCTAATCGCGAAAAAGGAATTGGGGAGTTTATTAGAGAGTTATCCAGGGGAAAAGATCGGCTTGTTACCATTCCTGATGGACGAGCAATCAAGTTTTCCACAGCACTAGAAGCTGAGGGGAATAAGATTAAAATGCTCTACAAACCTGAGGAGATGATGTTTGAGTCTGATGTGCGCTTAGAGCGGATTGCTGCAAGTATTACTACTTCCTCTATCTTTTCGTAAGCATCTTCTTACAAAAGTCCATAGCAGAACACTAGGGGAGGCTGGCAGAAGTTTTGCAGCAGTTACTGAGTGACTTCAAAGGCAGTTTTCTTTCCCGCTCCCCTGCTCCCTTGCTCCCCCACGAACAACTGCTGCATTATTTTCGCCAGCCTCCCCTAGGGACTTGTTTGTCGTGCCGCTTCTCAAAACCGCTACTGTCCACGTTGGACAGACGCAGATTGCACAAAAGATGTGGGGGCGTTGCTGATTTGGTAATGCTATAGCTATTTCACAAGCAGATTCCTTCGTGGAAAAATCATTACTTTTCAGCAACGCCGATGTGGGTTAGATTGTGGCATAGATGATTTGGTCAGGCAGGATAGTTAAGTGGCAAGCGATCTCATTCATCCGTAACGTTTCCTCGCATCGTCTTAAGTTGCGATCGCTTAAAGTCTTCATGGCTGCCGGAACAACCGGGAAGAGTCAAGAGTTGCTCATAGGCTTTCTGGCAATCAATGCAGCATGGGCGTTGGGTAAAGCAAACTGACCATAACAACGCTGAATTTCGACTTGGTAGCCTACCTGTTGCAGCATCGTGGCAATTTCTGCTGCTGCATAGAGTTGCTGGCAATGAACCTCGTCATCTCGACGATAATCGTTTCCTACTTGCCGAAAGGTAATGATTCGCCGAGTCAAGATGTGCTGTGAGTCTTCCTGTTTTTCTACCAAAACAATCCAATCTTCGCCTTCAGTAAAGCTTTTGACTGGAGTTGCAGAAGTCAGCTGTCCAGGTTCTGCAATATCAAAGATAAAAACGCCTCCCGGCGCGAGAGCATCATAGATGCGTTGGAACACCTGGGTAAGTGTTTGGTGGTCGGGGTCAAACAGGTAATTAAAACATTC
>NZ_JACJOQ010000311.1:0-3224 GCF_014695635.1 Coleofasciculus sp. FACHB-712
TGGGGAAACCCAGTCTGAGTGGGATGACAGCCGGCACAATGAATGATGTTTACGCCCAATTTCAATGCCAGGTTAAATGCGTGAGCCATGTTGAGAGGAGAAAGTGCCTCATCGCTACTTGCGGTTTCAAATAGGGGAATATTGATGGCGGTACAGTAGGGTGCGACTCCTTCCACTGGGGAACCTGGTTGCCCAAACATTGTGCCAAAGATGCCTGTTGCATGAAAGATACCATTTAGACGATCGCGCACAGACTGAGGAATTGAGTCTTCCAGTTCCTTGATTTCTGCTTCTAACTCCTCAATTGTAGAGTCATGGTCAATGCTTGTGGGTTGTTTTGGTTTGAGTGTTGTTTGCTGCTGCTTGGAGTTATTTAACTGGCGATATTGTTCTAATAACTGCGCTTCCGTGTTTTCTAATACAGCGTTGAAGATGGTTGTCCTGGAATTGTGCGATAGCGCAAGCGCTGACTTGTCAGTTCGCACAGACGGCGTAACCTGAGCAATGGATGGCGAAATTTGCTCGGCTTTGCTCTCTAATGATATGTTTGTATCCTGATTTTTGCTCTCCTTCAATACCTTCTTCAAGGCTTTTTTCTGGTCTTTAAGTGCATTGATTTGAAGTTGTTTTTGGATGTAAACCGGATCGATCGCCTCTAAGTCGGGTTGCCAAAAAGCTGTGGCTTTGCTCAATTTAGCACCCCGAAAGCAGGCGCGATCCAGATCTGCCGGGCCATCAAGGACGGCAATTTTGATGCGAGAATCACCGAGGGTAAGAGCTTGCAGGGCAGAAAAACCGGGAATGGTATTGAGGTCAGGCATAAAAGTAATTGATGAAATGAAAGATTATAAATTGGCTCAATCGGTGAAACTTTTAGGAAAGATTGTCGTTTGTTTGCTTCAGTGAACCGAGACTAAACTCTCCCACAGAAGACTCTTCGTGTTCATTCAGGGCGGCTACTTTACAGAATTGTTCTGAGTTACCACCACCGATCGCACTGGGAGCTAATTGCATGGCGGTAGCAACCAGGTAAAATGTTTGAAACAAAACACCAATATGTTTTAAAATCAACCCATAACCAATGGCATAGTATTTCCAGAACAACCGCCCAAAGCGCGCTGTAATAATAAAAAGCACTTGGGGAACATCTTGCTGTCCTGTTGATTTCCAGGCATCGAAAATTAAAGCTTCGACTTCTGGATTCCAATCCGCGATCGCGTGCAAGGTGTGAGACAAAGGTTGATAGTGGTATAATCCTGCATTTAATCCCTGACAGCGATTGATTACAGGATATATTTCGAGTTCGTATAATGCACCGCCGCATGGATAGGGACGTTTTGTGCATTCTCCAACGTTCATCAGATCCTCTTCAGGGGTGTAAACTTCTTTGACTCTGGCACAGCGATAGAGAAATTCTCCCAACTGGTTAAGGGTGATGGGCTGGTTGTCGTACTCGCGAATTGATTGCCTGGATTCGATCGCCTGCGTTAGCGAAATATCGGTTTTGGCTAACGCTTCTAGGTTAGGTTTCTCTAAGGAAATTACTCGTTGGCGTAGCCCGCCGCAGGCATCGCTCATGGGCGATTTTACAAAGTGCGATCGCTCGCTATCCTCGAATTGAGGTATTTTCGATTTACGCTGATCGTCTAATCGGTTGAAACGAGTTTGGCGATGAAACAGCAGATTGTGAAATTGCCATTCGGCTAACGCTTCGCTTTCGGGTTTTAGCGAAATCATTTCAGTAGCAATCAGTAACTGAATGAACGATCGCACTATCTCTGCATCAATCAGGGAATCTGCTAAAGTTAAGAGCGTAAATGATGAATCAAGTTGAGCCAGTTTGGCAATTAAGGCAGAAGCCCGCCAATCTAGCAGAATGATTTTGGCTTTGGATAAGGGAGATTCTAAGACAAACTGTTGATTTTCTTGACGCAGAAAGGCAAAGCGAGACAGAGTTAGAGGCTGCTGTTGCTCATCAAAAACCGAATCCACTAATTGATAATTCTCAGCAATTGGGATCGCGGTTGCTAACGGTAAAACTGAATGACAAATCCAGCCGAGGTTAATCAGTTTTTGCAACTGGGTTTCAAAGTTTAAGCCGTCTTCGACTCCATCGGCTTCTACAACTAAAGCGGTTAGCTGGGAGGCGGTGAGGGCGGAATGTTTCAGGTGTTCTAATGCGGTTCGCAAACCCGGCTTAGGATTATTCAAGGTGAGGCTGTGAGTAGCGAATTGCAGCGTCAGCTTTTCGCCTTCAGTAGTGAGGGAGATTTCGGGACGGAAAGAAAGAGTGAAGGTATTGGACATATTAAAATACCATTGGCATTGGGTTCATCTCGTCTTCGGCTAAAGGTGCAGGAAGCCACCCTAATTTTGCCGGGACATCGTACAGTCGTCCAGCGCCAAACCGCGACCAGAAGTGACGTAAACCGGGGATAATAACTTTGACGACGGGTAAGCTAATATCGGGGCGGGTTTGGTTCAGTACCAGCATTTCTAGTCCCGCACGTTTAACGATTTCAACACAAGTTAAGACATCTTGCTCAATGTCATCGCTCCATTGTTGCGGGTAGTCGGTGTACTGTTTGGGTGGTGTCTGTACAGAGGGCGCGAGATAAGGCTGATTGGCTAAATTTGCGTGGGAAAACCAGTATTTTAGGGCTGAATCTGGGGCGGTGGAATAATCTTGCTGGTCTACATTGACACCAATTTGATTCACCTCGGTGACGGCTCGTGAAATCGCAATTTTAGCGTCAAAGTGCGCTCCGTATCCAGAAATGATTCGTTCTTCACCCCCGCCTATGTTGCGAGAGAGGGCAGCAAAGGCGGGAATATTTAGGTCTGTGGTTAAATCGAGTACCCATAATTCTCGTTGCTGGCTGCGATACCAATCTTGCAATTCTAATAGATAGGAATCATTGAAGCTGGCTAAATCTACAGTCGGGCGCGATAGTCGATTGTACCACCAGAGAGCGACGCTATCACGTTCCACAAGTTCCAAAAAGCCTTGCAGAATGGCATCTTCTAGGGTTCCTCCAGCGGCGTTACCGTTGGAGTCTGCGGAGCAAAAGCGTTGAGTTTTAGGTTGTCGGTAGTTGTAATAACAGAAGGCGGTGGGAAGATATTTGTGGGTTTGCTCGGTTAATGACCATACGGGAGTCCAGTCAATAGATTGAGTCTCATCAAAGCGTTGCGGAATCCAATCGTGATCGACGATCGCTTTT
>NZ_JACJOQ010000312.1:0-3238 GCF_014695635.1 Coleofasciculus sp. FACHB-712
TCGGAAGCTGAAATTGCCCGCCCAGTTGAGTGGGATGAGTTATCGGAGAGCGAACGGGCACGGTTGAGTTTAGCAGTTGCCCGGTATGCGCTCAGACAATTCAACGACCTTAATTCTTCAGCACAAAATAAGTCACCTGAGTAGACACTTGATCAGATTTATTCTCTGCGTAATATCGAGCGTAACTTTCGTTTTGATTGGCGCTTAAGAATAATCCCAATGAGTCTCACACAAGGAATCAGGAAGTTGTACTTCTATTCCTGGCTGCCTTATAGTGCCGATCGACGCCAACACATTGATGATGGCATTTTTAGCCAACAGTTCATTTAATCAGTCATTCTAGAGGCTCCTATGGACGACGTGGGAGAGGATTGGAGGGTTGTTAACGAGGGTCTGCTTATCGGTAGACCCGTTCCCTCTGTATAGATATCGGTCTAATTCTGGTTTTTATGCAAGAACTAGAATTTTTGTTACAAAACATCATTATTTTTTTCTGACCCTGGCAGGCGATCGCTTCTACTGGTTAAGGAGCATTCTGGTCTGGTACAATAATTCCCCATTACTGAATCCCTGGAAAGGATACGCACCAATCGTTAGAGGTATTTTCGCTCTGTTGTTAGAGTAGTTGACACTTGGCGAAGTTAGGCGTTTGAAAAATTTGCTTGCCCTTTGTAAAACACCTCCACTCCGGGAAGTCAACAGCACTTCTTCCTGCTGGCATAGCTAGTTGTTCCTAAGTGAGTAAGTAACTGCAAGATTGAGTATCTCTTAGGATATTCTCATCCGACAGAATGGCTAGCTAAAATAAGGTAGGGAATCGTAATTGTGCAAATATCTCTTGCTATACCAAGTAAAGAGAGTCCCCTCGATAACATCCATATTTAGTGGGATTTATTTAATTGTTCTGCCTGTAAAAGCAAGGGTTGCTCTGCTTTTCACCACTGCATTTTTTTCTCTGACCAATAGTTAAGTGCAGTCGAAAAAAGCAATCTTACTTTACATTAAAATTAGAAGAGATATTTATTTATTGAAAAAAAGTTGACCTAAAAGCCGAGAATTTAACACCCCATGCACCTCAGATTCTCTCAAAATATCAAGTCTCTTCTAGAGAAGTTAGCGAATAAACCGTTAACTCTAGCGGATGTTCTGGCAGAAACTTCTGAAAGGGGCTTTAGTTTAGTTATCGCGTTACTTGTTTTGCCGTTTCTGTTTCCGATGCCACCCGGATTTACAGTGATATTGGGTAGCGGCAGCTTGATATTAGCGTTGCAAATGGCTTTAGGGCAACGTTTTCCTTGGCTACCCAAAAGAATTCGCCAGTTTCAATTTCCCCGCTGGTTTGCCCAGCAACTTTTAAAAAACCTGCAACGAGTCACAGGAGTGCTAGAGAAAGTGACTCGTCCCCGGTTGCGCTGGATAGCAGAAAATCCTCAAATTTGGCAATTAAACGGACTTTGTATTGCATGGCTGTCTGTGTTGCTGATGTTACCCATCCCTTTTACGAATCCGATTCCAACAATTGGGATTTTGCTACTCGTCATTGCCATGCTAGAAGCCGATGGTTTGCTGATGTGTTTCAGTTATGGATTAACTGCTGCGATTACTTTGTTGTTCGCAGTGGCTGCTGGCACGTTCTGGCAAGCGTTGAGTTCGGTGCTGCAAAGGTTGTTTCAGTAAATTCTATAATTTAGAGCTTTCTCGTTCTTCGGGGTTACAAGATAGAAGTGTAAAGGCGCATATCTTGATACCTCTACAATGATTATTTTTCACTATCTCAATACGATGTAGGCACCCAGCATTACTTTGTTAAGCTGTATTAAGTAATGCTTAGCTCATGCTCAGAACTCCACAGATGCGCTTGTTGATGCCGAATTTGTCCTATACACCGCCTTGGTTGCTGAGAAATGGTCTGTCAATGACCTTATATACTGCTTTGCGGGCAGGGCGCGAATGGGAGAAGATGACTGTAGATCCGGAGCCAAGTTACCAGGAGACAACTTTTACAGGTGCCGGAGACGTGCCGATTTATGGATGGGTTGCTATCCCCGATCGCCCTCATGGTACGATTGTGGGGACTTATGGCATTACCGGCGATTTAGAGAATCAATGGTTTCTGAGACTGTTGGGGCGCAAGGCATTTGCACAAGGTTATGCAGTGGTGCTATTTGATTGGCGTGCCCACGGGAAAACCGCTCAGTTGTCTCCGACCTTGACTTCTGATGGCTTGTACGAGGGAGAAGATTTCGTCTACATTGCTGCCCAAGCTAAAGCGATGGGTTGTCCTGCACCGTTCTGGTTTACGGGGTACTCGTTAGGAGGGCAACTGGCGCTATGGGCAGTGAAAGCTTCACAGGAGTTGTTAAGCGGGAAAAGTCAGGAACTAGGGTTGCAGGAAAGGGAGATTGGGGGGGCTGCGGTGATTTGTCCCAGTCTGGATTCCAACCGTTCCCTATCCTATTTGGTGAAACACCCGTTGGGTAAGTATTTAGAACAAGCGATCGCGCGAGAATTGAAAAGACTGGCTTGGCGCGTTCATCATGCTCATCCTGAAGCCATCGATCCCGCAGCGATTGAGCGGGCTAACAGCATTTGGGGCTTTGATAATGAATTGGTAATCGGGCGATTGGGCTTTCCATCCGTCGAAGCGTATTATGACGCTAGTAGTGCCCTACACCTGTTACCTCACCTGAAAAAACCGACTCTAATTCTGTACGCCGCTGACGATCCGATGTTTGACCCTTCAATTGTGCCTGAGTTGCAAGCGGCTAGCGATCGCAATCCTGACATTAGTTTAGTGCTGACGCAATATGGTGGTCATGTAGGCTACATCAGCAGCCGGGAATGTCAGCGTCAAATAGGAGATCCCGATCCCTGGTGGGCATGGAATCGAATTTTAGAATGGTGCAAGGAAATTAAAAATTAAAAATGCAAAATGTAAGACTTGCCATTTTACATTCTTAATTTTTAATTGCACTACTAACTATGGCGGAGCAGTAAAACGGGTGGCAAAATTTGAATTTCGTGTTGGAGATAAAGCCCGCGCTTTGAGAATTGCGGCGGTCAAAAAAGCATAGGAAACAATTCCCACCACCGCCAATAATAATCCGCTGACAGCGCCTGTAGCATTCCACAACGCATGGAGTCCTGATGCTGTCAGATAACCAATCAGCAAAATTGTCCAGCGCTTCTTGGGTTTTAGGGCACTCAGCCCAATGAAATAGCCTAGATAGCCGCTGTA
>NZ_JACJOQ010000313.1:0-3293 GCF_014695635.1 Coleofasciculus sp. FACHB-712
AACGTAAAATCTGACCTAAAAACGGCACTGCCACAGATATATCAAGATGCCGCTGGAATTCCTAGCTATGCCACCGACGAAATCGCAGTCGCCACGAAAGCAGGGCTGGTAGCGAACTACCCGAATCTAAAATTATTCAATCCCAATCTAGCAGCAACTCGTGGCGATGTTGCAGCTTTTATTTATCAAGCTTTAGTCTATCTAGACGAAGCGCCTCGGATTGAATCTCCCTACCTCGTAGTGCCTCCAAAAACCATTCCACCCAGTCAGCCTCAAACTGTCAAAGTCAATCATCAGCGGGAGTTTCGGGGTGTGTGGGTGACAACGGTGTGGAACAGTGATTGGCCTTCCAAACCGGGACTGACGGCTGCACAACAGCAAGCCGAACTTATCGGTATCCTTGACCGGATGCTAGCGATGAAAATGAATGCGCTAGTCTTGCAAGTACGACCGGAAGGGGATGCTTTTTATGCTTCGCAATTAGAACCTTGGAGTTATTGGCTGACAGGAAGCCAGGGAAAAGCACCAGAGCCATTTTACGATCCGCTGGAGTACGCGATCGCCCAATGCCACAAGCGCAATATTGAACTTCATGCTTGGTTCAACCCTTACCGCGCCAGAGTCTCTATTAACAACTCCTCACCAGCCCGTCCTCACATCGCCGTCACTAACCCCGAAGCAGTTTATGTATGGGGTAATCAGATGTGGATGGACCCCGGATTGAAAGTGGTTCAGGACAGGGCATATAATGTCATTCTCGATGTGGTGCGTCGCTATGACGTAGATGGCATCCATTTGGATGACTATTTCTATCCCTATCCCATCGAAGGCAAATCTTTTCCCGACAATAAAACCTACGCCGCTTATACGGCGGCTGGCGGGAAACTTTCTTTAGGTGAGTGGCGGCGGGACAATGTAAATCAAATGGTTCAGCGCCTATCGCGGGGAATTCAGGCAACCAAGCCACACGTCAAATTTGGCATTAGTCCCTTTGGCATTTACCGTCCCGGACAGCCGTCTCAAATTCGGGGGCTAGATGCCTACAGCGTACTTTATGCGGATTCAAAAAAATGGCTAGAGCAAGGCTGGGTTGATTATCTCGCCCCGCAACTCTACTGGCGCATCGACCAAACTGCACAAAGTTACCCCGTGTTGCTGAAGTGGTGGACGGAGAATAACCCCAAAGATCGACATATTTACGCCGGTAATAATCTGGGGCAGTTGGATGGCAAGGCTTGGACGCTTGCGGAGATAGAAAAGCAAGTTGACATTACTCGCAACTTGAGCGGGAATTTGTCTTTAGGGAATATCTTCTTCAGTATGGAAGCCTTCGTTGAAAATCGTCAGGGCATCTATGAAAAATTCAAAACCTCGACTTATACCAAACCCGCACTAGCACCCGCGATGTCGTGGCGAAATACGACACCACCCCCACCCCCAACTGCACTGGGGTTGAGAAATGGCAAGCTGACATGGAATCTTGCTAGCACTCCCGATATTCGTTCTTGGACGCTTTATAAGCAAACTGGTACAACTTGGACGCTGCAAAGAATCCTTTCAAGAGAGACAACGTTTGCAACAGTTGAGCCGGGAACTTATGCTGTGTGCGCGGTAGATAAGATGGCAAATGAAAGTGGGGGAGTCGTCGTCACCGTCTAACTTGTCACCGTCTAGGTATCCGTGGAAAGCACTTTTTTGAACCATAAAGACACTAAGGGAAATAACAGGGAAGTAACTTTGTGTTTCCTTAGTGCCTTTGTGGTTAATCCGGGGTGTTTTAAACCACCCAACTCAATAAGTTTGTGTTTCCAGTCCTTATAAGTCTAAAGACTCGGTTTTAGAGTTCAGGCGCTTGGAGATTTGGCTGATTATCCCACTCAAGATTGCCCCTCCCATGAGAACTCCAAGCGCTGGGGTAAACAAGGGTTGCCAGAGTTTGTACCACAAATCGAGACCGAGGGGAATGCCGACCGAGTGACCGACAACAGCGATCGCTAGCCACCCAAAACTGAGCAAAACTAGGAACACATCCGCGACTAAAATCAGATTGAGCCAATTGAGGAGTTTATCTTTCATCAGAGTTCTTCAAATTTCTCCGAAAATTTTCGTTTAACAACGTTTGTTTGAGGTTGTTCATCCGCATCTGAAACATTGTCTCTAAACCCCAGCGGATCGCGGTACTGTCCAGAAACGGGTTCAGTTCAAAATTAATGACATCAACTAGGCGTGTCTCTGTGTCAGAAATGGGAATGAACTGATGGATATGTTCCCAGAATTGGAACGGGCCGCGCAATTGTTTATCAATAAATCTTCTCGGAGGTTCCCAGCGAGTAATTTGCACTTGCCAGTCGATTCCTATCTGCTCGAAAAGTTCTACCCGGATTGTAAAGCGCGTCCCTAAACCACAAATAATGTTTGAATCCAATACCCTGACAACTGGAAATGGTGGAGAGATGCGTTCTAGCAGATGTACATCCTCGTGAGCTTCCCAGACGGTTTCGATGGGGAGGGAGACGGTTTCGCTAACCTCAAAGTGTTCCAATTCTCTTCACCACCCAAGTCATTTGCTCGTTGGTAAATTTTTTTTTGCAATTGACGCTTCGGAATCTGCTTGCTTTGAAATTTTATCAATTACAAGACGTTTTTGATGATTTTTACTAAAAAATTAAAATTAAAGAAATTTTTTTAAGGGTTTATATTACTTTGGGAATTTCTTAAGTTGAATATCAAATCGCTTCCTATACAGCCTGAGTGCGGATTGTGGAATCGCACTCAGGCTAACGGATGAAGCCTACAGGCTTCATGAGGCTACGGTTGAATTAGACTTTCAGCACCCAGTCTTTGCGAGTATCAGCACTGACGAAGGATGCGGGAACGATCTCGATATCAACGCCCAGTGACTTGAAAGCAGCACGAATTGCTGTCGCGTGGGCAGATTCATCGGAGCCAATGCTTGCGCCTGCGGTAATTAAGGCGGGGGTTTTGAGCTTCGCAATTTCTCTGGTATAAGCGATCGCTGCGTCAGTCTCCAGAGCGAGTGCTAACTTGGCAATATTCACATCTGAGTCGATGTTGCCTTCTCCTGCCTTGATGTAGGACGAGAGATCGTAGCTAGATTTTGCCGTCACCGGGGTGGCACCCAAACTTTTCACCACCGATGCCAGAGTATCCCGATGCGTTTTGTGATCGGCTTGGTTGCGGAGTGCCAACGCCAAAACAGCTTTGCCTACATCGGTGTCACTCAGCTTTGTTGCCGCAAAACCATACGCCCAAATCGCTTGATGCTCGAAAAA
>NZ_JACJOQ010000314.1:0-3321 GCF_014695635.1 Coleofasciculus sp. FACHB-712
AGAGCGATCGCATTCAGCAGAAAATTGACTGGAAGCCGAGAGTATAAAAATCGAACTCACTGGGGAAATGGAAGAGCGATTTTTAGCACTGGTTCGCATGGCAAAGCGCTGGGAAAATGCGGGGAAGCCATCTCAGCAAAATTGGGAAGCAGATGCAACGCTTAATATTCAGCACTTCAGCGGCTATCAAGCGATTGAATGGGTAGATCCAGAATTTAATGTGCGCTGGGGTATAACCAGTGACAGTCGCAGAAAATCTTGCCCTAGCGCTAGCCGATTTATCGCTGTACGAAAATTTACAAAAACAAAACTTCCCGATTCACGGCAATACGGGAGAGGCGGTCATTCATGCGGCGGATGCGGCACTTTACAAAGCGAAGGCGCAAGGACGCGATCGCGTTAGCGTATGCCACTAGATGCAGCTCTTCCCCCGATCGCTCGCTCCTGACTTGTATCAATCATTGGATGGATGAATTGCGCATCAAAACTCGCTGCAATATTATCTAACTACTAAATTTTTTACCTTAATCCCCCCATAGGGGATGTTAACCTAAAAAAGGAGTGGTGCTTTGAGGGGATTGAATCTGTACGACAACGCGATCGCCCCAGTTTCCACTCTGATGTAGACACCATTCAAGTTGAGGAACGCGACTTGGTAGCCACCCCAGAAAAACTTCAACAAAATAACGATTCAGCCACTGGTAACGACCGCGTAGCCGTATTGCTGATGGGCTATGGCGAAGTAGAAAGCTACGACGACTTTGCCAACTATAACGAACAAGCTTTAAATCTACTCACCGCTAAGTTTGCGCCGGTACCGACGTGGATTTATCCACCACTCGCAAAGCTTTTGGCAATCTTTGACCTGCACGAGTGGAACCACCAGCACGATCATTTTATTTCCCCCCACAATGCAATTTTTGAACAGCAACGAGCGGGGATAGAAAAAAATCTACAAGAAAAATGGGGCGATCGCGTTAAAGTTTTCAAAGCCTTTAACTTCTGCGCTCCCTTCCTTCCCGAACAGGTTCTTGCTGAAATCAAAGAGCAGGGTTTTGACAAACTGCTGATCTACCCGCTCTTAGTAGTAGATTCTATCTTTACCAGCGGGATTGCGGTCGAGCAAGTAAATAACGCCCTTTCCAAACTCTCTGACGGTAGCGAACATTGGATTAAGGGACAGCGCTATATTCCCTCCTTCTACAACGAACCCGCCTACATCGAGTTGTTAGCGCGTCTAGTAGAGGAGAAAATTGCCCGCGATTTAGCAGTCGCCCACCTGCCCTCCCAAACTGCCATCGTGTTGATGAACCACGGTTGCCCTCACAAAGCCAAAGGATTTACCTCAGGCATCACTGAAAGTGAGGCACTCTACGAGAGAGTTAGAGAGAAGCTGATCAATAAATATCCCCTGATTTCAGTGGGTTGGCTCAACCATGACACTCCTCTGATTGAATGGACTCAACCCAATGCCACCCAAGCTGCTGAAAATCTAATTCTGCTGGGTGCTACGTCGGTTGTTTTCATGCCGATTGGCTTTGCTACTGAGAATCACGAAACTCTGCTAGATGTAGACCACATCCTGCATAACTTACGGCGTAAGCATCCGGAAGTGACCTACGTACAAATGGAGTGCGTCAACGACCATCCAGAATTTTTAAAGATGGCAGCAGAATGGGCGCATCCTCAGATTGAAGCTTTATTTTCAGAACAAGCTCTTTCCGTTAATCCTCAGATGGCGGCGATGCAAGCGGCTCATACCCACGACCACCACGATCACGGTCATCATCACCATGACCACGGTCATCACCACGACCACGATCACCACCATCATTAAATAATTGGGTGTTTTTTAACGCCTAGAACCACAAAGGAATAAAGCAAAGATACGCAAAGAAAAATCATCTCTGCGTACCTTTGCGATTTCCTTGGCGTACCTTTGCGTTAAAACTTCCCAATTGAAGCCGAAAACTAGGCAGCCTTTCTCAGTTTTTGGGTATTTTCTACTAAACTTTTAGCAAATTCATCAAAGCGCTCAGAAAGTTTATCATCCAGCAAGTTCCCATTGGCATCAAACGCTTTCCAAGCTTGTCCAATGGCAATTTGTTCCGGAATTACCCAAGCATGAACCCAGCGCATAATTACCCGCAGATCGTTGAGAGCGTTACTATTTGACTGACCTCCCAAGACACTAATTAAACCTGCAACTTTATCGCTTAGCTGGTCAAAGCTCATTAAATCTAAGGCATTTTTCAGCACACCACTGACACTACCATGATATTCAGGGGTTGCCAAAATTAGGCCATCTGCCTCAGCGACGGCTTTCCGCATCTTTGCAACATCTGGAAAGTCTGGAAATTCCTTTTCCCCGTTACAAAAAGGCAGATTCATTTGCCGCAAATCAAGAACTTCTACCTCAGCACCAAGCGATCGCATTCGCAAAGCTGCCAAATTTAGAGCCAGCTGACTTTGAGATTCAGCCCGTAAACTCCCGCCAATTCCCACAATTTTGACCATATCAATCCTCCATGAAGATGAAAACAAGCTTTAGTAACCGCAAAAATAGTTAATTTTAGGCAATCACCTGTCACCGAGACATCGGTAGATAAATTTACGATAATATTAAAGCGTACTCGTTATGAATACGTTTAAGATAACAAGTTCCACCCAACTTCGTCAACAAAGCAGACAAAACCTGCAAACCGATTCTCGGCAAGGCTGGAATCGAGACAGTTAAACTAGAAGATAGGAAAGGTCTGCTCAACTCCTGATTTAGGCAGATTCCTCTGAAAATCCAGCAACCTAGGGGTTGAGTCAAAGCAGCAGGGAAAGGGCAATAGTTATGAACAAAAATTCTGGGATCGAAGCATGGATAGGGGATCGACCGGCAAAAAGGTCTAAGGATTCCGTTAAACCAGCGCCACGACGCTTCTGGCAGATCGCCGCCAGTTTGATGATTTTCCAGGGGATGCTGCTGAGTCCTCCTGCCCTCGCCAAGGCAGAGCAGAACACCCTCACCTATGGCGATTTATTGCAGAAACTTGAGGCAAACCAAGTCACCAAAGTGGAAATTGACCCAGCCACCCGGATGGCTAAGGTTAGATTAACGGGGCAAAAGCCAACCGATCCGCCGCAAGAGGTAATGCTTCTAGAGCAAAACCCAGAATTGATCGAACAACTCCGCGACAAAAATGTCGAACTTGATGTACAACCTTCGACCGATAACACCGCAGCGGTGGGAGTAGCGGCAAACTTACTATTACTCTTCTTCTTACTGGGAGTATTAATGTTTATTTTCCGTCGTTCTAGTAATGCCTCTGG
>NZ_JACJOQ010000315.1:0-3365 GCF_014695635.1 Coleofasciculus sp. FACHB-712
GATTACCGAGTCGGTCGCGTCGAAGATGAGGTGGCTGTCGGGGATGAAGTCATTGTCAAGGTGCGGGAAATTGATAGCAAAGGTCGGATTAATCTGACGCGCTTGGGGATTCACCCAGATGAAGCGGCGGCTGCTCGTGAAGCGGCAGCAAGTCGCTAAAAAAGCAATTAGCGATTAGCGATTAGCTGTTAGCGATTGGAAATTGAAATTGCTAACAGCTAATCGCTAAACCAAGCTTTTTTCCTCAACAACTACCATTTCCTTCGGTTATTAAATCTAATCTAATTATCCTGTAGCTATAGCAATCCTATTTGAATTGCAAGCTAGGAGTTCAGATTCCTGAATTCTTCGATCAGTCGAATATCTCCCTTTAAAAAAGATTTAGCACCGAGTTATCAAAACTATAATTAGATGATTAGTAGCAACATTAAAGAGTTGTTGCTAGTAGTTTTTAACTCTTAGTTATGAGTAAGTTGATATTGAACGAATGACTAAAAATTAAAGACGTAAAAGCTTTTATTTACAACGAATTGCAGTTCTTTCCGTGTAGGTTAATACTGTACGCGAAGATTCGCTAACAAAAGTTAGTTGATGGTTTTTTTAACTTAACCCAATGTATTCTATCTACCCCATCCGCCCACATCAAATGCCTCACATCGCAAGTCTGACGCCTGGAGGGTAAGTATAGCTATCATCATCGTATATTAAAAAACATCTATCTTAAGGTAGGTTGACGATTTTAAAATTGTAGTGTTAAGGTTGCAGTCAGTCTACATAAGTCAGCCTAATCCAGGATCTCACTTTAAAAAACGTACCTTATCTAATTAAGGTGAAGCTGGAGCGGAGGAACCAAATCTTGGGGCTTATCGATGAGAGATTAAAAATAAAAAATTAAACAATTACAAAGTAGGATGACTATTTTAATGTTTAATTTTGCATTCTTAATTCCTCAGAAAGGGACATCTCTCAGTCCTCGCCCGTCAGCTAACTCCGTCGGCATTGAGAGGAGACTGAAGAGTCAGCAATTTTCTAAAATTTGCGCGATCTCATCAGTGTCCTTGGCTGGTATCTGTTCGCTTCGTTGTACCTGCCCTCGACTATGAGTAGAGGCACCTTTCGTGCTTCAACTGCTGGCGTAGGAGAGCAGGTACGCTAGCTATGAGGAGAAAATCAACCGATGTTACTGACTGAAAAAAATCGTATCGCCTTAATTTCGGTAGATGGCGATCCAGCGGTAGAAATTGGGCAAGAAGAAGCTGGAGGTCAAAATGTCTATGTGCGTCAAGTAGGATTAGCACTCGCTGAGCAAGGCTGGCAGGTAGATATGTTCACTCGCCGCAGCACTCCGGAGCAACTGGATATCGTTCAGCATACACCTAACTGCCGGACAATCCGATTAGCCGCTGGGCCAGCCCAATTCATGAGTCGGGATCGACTCTTCGGCTATTTACCAGAATTTGTTCAACAATTCCAGGCATTTCAGCAGCGTGAAGGTTTGCAATATACCTTGGTGCATACCAATTATTGGTTGTCATCTTGGGTGGGAATGGAACTGAAAAAGCACCAATCTTTGAAGCAGGTACATACTTATCACTCTCTGGGTGCAGTGAAGTATCGTACAGTTTCCGAGATTCCAGCGATCGCTTCCACACGGCTAGCAGTTGAAAAAGCGTGTTTGGAAACAGTGGATCGAGTGATTGCTACCAGTCCGCAAGAAGAAGATCAAATGCGATCGCTTGTTTCCACGATCGGACAGATTGAAATGATTCCCTGCGGTACAGATATCGTTAAATTTGGTTCCACTCAGCGCCAAGAAGCACGCCAACAGCTAGGAATTGCCACTGACGCCAAAGTAGTGCTGTATGTGGGTCGTTTCGATCGACGCAAGGGAATTGAAACGCTAGTCCGAGCCGTAGCAAAATCAAGCTTTCGCAAGTCTTGCGATCTGAAGCTTCTCATCGCAGGCGGAAGTCGTCCGGGACAGAGTGACGGCATTGAACGCGATCGCATTGAGAAAATCGTAGCTGAAGAAGGCATTGGCGATCTCACTTGCTTCCCCGGTCGTGTGGAAGATAACGATTTGCCTCTCTACTACTCAGCTGCCGATGTGTGTGTTGTCCCCAGTCACTACGAACCCTTCGGTTTAGTTGCCATTGAAGCAATGGCTAACCGGACGCCGGTAATTGCAAGTAATGTAGGCGGCTTGCAGTTTACCGTAGTGCCAGAGGTAACGGGTTTACTGGTACCTCCCAAAGATGAAGTCGCCTTTGCACAGGCGATTGACCGCATCCTAGCCGATCCCGATTGGCGAGACCAATTAGGCCAAATGGGTCGCCAACGGGTAGAAATTGCCTTTAGCTGGAATAGCGTGGCATTACGACTCAGCCATCTGTACACCAAATTACTGTGCCAAGCTGCTGTTGAATCTGCGAGCAAACCGCAGCTAGTCGCTTGAGATTTTTTTCCTTGAAAAAACTGAGTCTTTTGGGATGGGATTTTCATACCGATAGAGCGCCAGAAAAGGCACTAGAAAAGAGTTTTCATCCAACGGTTGTGGGCTTTCAGTGTATAGGCATTTCTTGCAATAAAAACAATCAATCTTCTTTGTTCCTCGCAAGGAGGAAATAAGACTCCCTCTTGTTTCCGAAAGTTAGGACAGGTTCTCAATATTTTTGCAAGAACTCTATTCCCCAACCCTAGACAAATTTATTCCAAATCGATGGATTGTCGGTAAAAGCGGGATATCCATCCAATCATTTGAGAGCAATTCAAGTAGTAAAAAAACGGCAAATTACCAAATTAGGAGAGTTGAAATCATGCTGAATATCGGAGATAGCGTACTACATAAGAAAACCGGACGCTCTGGCAAGGTTTTTGGCTATGGCTATCAGATGGTTAATAGCACTTACTTGCCAACACTGATCGTCAGAGTAGTTGAAGCTGCAAGTTTAAACCAGAAGAGTTTTGTAGAAGATTTGTCTTCGTCATGGATTCTGGAGGAAGAAGCTTCTCGGCTCTCGGCAAAGACTGCACGATAGAGTCTAGCACTGCTGCATTTGTGCTTTGAGCGATCGCTCAACACAAAACTCGGTCAGTTTCTGACCGAGTTTTGTATTTTTGTCAAATAGTTAGTTGTGAAAAACCCACTAATCCCATTTAACGTTATTCGGCAAAATCGCATTGTCGAGAGCCGCATCCTTCAAGTTAGCATTTATCAAGTTAGCCTCTCTCAAATTGGCACTACTTAAGTCTGCTTTCTGGAGATCGGCGCTATTTGCAAATACACCCGTTAAATTAGCTTTTTCCAGATTAGCCTGCGTTAGATCGGCACCTTCTAAGTTGGCATTCGCTAGGTTAGCTCCCTG
>NZ_JACJOQ010000316.1:0-1831 GCF_014695635.1 Coleofasciculus sp. FACHB-712
TGGACGCGCAAGATTGCCGCTGAGGTGATTCCGGGGTTAATTCGTCCGCTGACGTGGTCGATTAATCGTCCTCTGACTTGCGGTGTTTGGGGAGAGATTTTTACTTTAGTTTTGGGCAAAGAAGCCGCGGGGTTAGATTTTAATGAAATGGCGACGTTGCACGCCTCTCGCGCCTACTTTAATGCAACCTTGTTGGGACAAACTTTCCGTCGTATGGGTTTACCAGCAGAAAGTTTGGAGTTTTTAACCAGAGGTGCTAAGTTCTCGAAACCCCCTCTGGCTTCTACGCTGCGAAATGTGCCGGGGTTACTGCGATTATTAGGGCGCGAATTAAGTTTAGAAAAGGATTTTGCGCGGGATGATCGGCGTTTATTTACCCCAATTCTGGAACGGCGATCTGCTTCTTTAGACGCGGGATTGGATTCTGCAACTCAAAAGTCAGACGCGATCGCCCTTGCCTCGACAAGTCAACCTGCGGCGCTGCTGGAACGAATAGATACTTTGCTAGAAGTGCTGAAACGGGCGACATATTACAGTATTCTCGCTCCCTTGAGCTTTGCGTTGCGGCAAGCGCTGTTGAAAGCCAAGGATTCACAATTAGATAACAGCCAAACTCCGGAAGTTGCTTCATTGCGATCGCTCGAAGATATCGCACTGGATGCTCGGAAGTTACTTCCTCATTCGCTATCATCCCCTGAAAATTCATCCTCTTTCTTTACCCTGCTGGCTGAAATGCCAGATGGACAAAGTATTCTAGAACAGTTCGATCGATGGCTTGACCGCTATGGATACTTGAGCGATGTGGCAACAGATATCGCAGTTCCCACTTGGAAGGAAGATCCTCATGCGGTTCGGGAATTGCTGACGCAGTTTTTCGGGGAAATTGAACACTCCAAGCGCAGAGAAGACAGAGAAAATCAGGGATGGAAGGTTGAGTTGGTGCAGCGACGGCTCAATTTGAAGGGCAAGGTTACAGATATTTATAGCCGCTTA
Organism: Coleofasciculus sp. FACHB-712; assembly: GCF_014695635.1. NCBI lineage: Bacteria > Bacillati > Cyanobacteriota > Cyanophyceae > Coleofasciculales > Coleofasciculaceae > Coleofasciculus > Coleofasciculus sp. FACHB-712. The sequence goes on from NZ_JACJOQ010000316.1 coordinate 994, forward strand.
TTGGCGGAAGTACGTTGGAATTTTGTAGCGTTAGAAAATCTCTGGTTGCAGTCAGGTTTGCTATTTCAGTCAGGAGATATTTTCTTCTTAGAATTTCATGAAATTAGGCAAATCATTCAACAATCTGACCAACAATTAATCGACCGAGTACCGCAGTTGGTGAAACAAAGGCGATCGCAACTGGAACAAGATAGTCAGATGGCGAGTGTGTCGCCTTTAGTCTACGGTAATGCGCCGCCCTCTACATATTTCAACACCGCCAACCGGCAAGTTAGTCAAAAGCGATTGCAAGGCATTGGTGCCAGTCCAGGGCAAGTAGAAGGGAAAGTAAAAGTTCTTCGCAATCTACAAGCAATTCCAGATATTGACCGCGATACGATTTTAGTCGTGCCTTACACTGATTCTGGGTGGGCGGCGCTGCTGTCTCGCGTGGGTGGGTTAATTGCAGAAGTGGGAGGGCGTCTTTCTCACGGTGCAATTGTTGCTCGCGAGTATGGCATTCCAGCAGTGATGGATATCCACAACGCCACTCAGTTATTACAAGATGGTCAGCGAGTACGAATTGATGGTCAGCAGGGAACGGTGGAAATTTTGTGAGTTATAAGAACAATAGTCGTGAAAATTTATTGTTGAAAAATTCAGTATGGTTAACTTCGGTATCAACTCAGCCAGCATTCTTGGGATTGTACTAATACTGTTTGGCCTATTACTTATATCTTTAGGGTTATTGCTTCGCAGACCTTTTCGAGTTGAAAATCTAATTCAAGATAGTGTTCTGGCTTCAGTTTATTTACTGTGCGGGTTGATTCTGTTTTTTCAGGGATGGCGACTCGATCCA
>NZ_JACJOQ010000317.1:0-3401 GCF_014695635.1 Coleofasciculus sp. FACHB-712
AATCCTAGGGCGTCTGCATCCCACATCATCTCGCCCGTCTGAGGATTGATATGGAAGTCTTGAGGACGTTTACCTGTCAGCAGATAAATCGCAGTCAATCCTAGACTATAAATATCGCTTGCGTAGACAGGTTTACCCGCTGCTTGTTCTGGGGGCATATAACCCAGCGTCCCGACAGCAATTGATTGACTGATATCGCTTTGGGCGTCTACCGTCCTATCAATGATTTCCTTGGCGATGCCAAAATCGATTAAAACAGGCTTGTCATCCTGTTGTCGCAGAATAATATTGCTCGGTTTGATGTCTCGGTGGATAATCCCTTTGGTGTGGATATAATCCAAAACTGGCAAGAGACTTGCTAGCATTTCCTTGACTAATTTTTCGCCCAGAAGTCCCTGCTGTTGCAATTTTTGACTCAGGGTGAAACCTTCAATCCATTCCTGAACTAAGTAAAACTGCTCTTTTTCTTCAAAATAAGCGTGCAACCGAGGAATTTGTTCGTTTCCTTCACCCAGTTGCTCTAAAATAGCTGCCTCTCGCTGAAATCGCTCTTGAACGAGTTGATAAACTTGGGGGTTGTTGGTGACAGGTTTCAGTTGCTTGATGACACAGATACGACGAGAAGGCATATGGGTGTCTTCCGCCAAAAAGGTTTCGCCAAACCCACCTGTTCCCAACGCCCGAATGATGCGATAGCGGTTATTTAAGAGCGTCGGTGTCATCTCAGTTTACGCTGTTACTGGTTGCTGGTGATTCTATACAAGCATCATAGCTGGGAGCGATCGCGCTAAATTGTGGGGGTCCAAAGATGCGATCGCTCATAATTGAATAGACATAGGAAAGCTTATGGCTGTAAAGATTATTGAATTTTTAGGTATGAATACTCACGCTTTAACAGCTTCCGAGTATCAATCAGCTGAGAAGTTATGTCCATACCTTGGTAAAACTTGTAAAAAAATTAACCGAGAGCTTGAACAAAAACCGATGTGTGTGGTTGAAAGTAGCGGCGGCGTTCCGTTGATTGTTTGCGAGCATAGGCTTTTGTCTACAGATATGCAGAATCCAACCTCATATCAGCGCTCGCGCTTATTTGAAATATCACAAGTCATCATATCAGCGCTCGCGCTTATTTGAAATATCACAAGTCATCTTTGAGGCTGGTATAGCAGCCCAAGATATTGAATATAGGTATGAGGTTACAACGAGACTCAGGCAAAGGGCAGACTTTATTTTGAGAGACAAGAGAAATGGCGATGCCTGCATTCTTGAAATTCAGGGAGGTGGGGAAACAAGTTCTACAAGAATTCTTACCGACCATGTAACTAAATGGGAAAATGGAGAGGACGTAAGATTAGATAGTTTTCCTGCACGAGTTACAAAAACTGGTAGAGTAACCACTCCAGGCTTAATTCCGGCTAATGCTTGGAGACGCTTGCAAGAACAGTTAATCGTAAAAGGAGGAATATGCGTCAGTTCCGATAAAAAATTTGTAGCGGCAATGGGTAAAACTATCTATCTACACCTACTCAGGAAATTACCTGATATTGAAACCCTGAAGCGCCAGAAGAGTGGGGAATTGAATTGTGCATTTATCCCTTATGAAATTACAAAGGATGAAGCCATTAATTTTTATATTAATATAGATAATGTTTTGTATTTAGACCTTCAAGAATTGGTTGAGAGACTAATTAAGTATGGGGTGAGAGATGATGAACTCTTTACAACTAGCATGATCTCTTTAGAAGAGAGCTAATTGTTTGAAAGTAGGATTTGAGCTTTCTTTCAAAAGCTGATGCCCTTTTTCAACATAAACTATTCGTTCGGCAATGTACTTGGCAACATAAACTGTAACAGCATTACCTAAGACTCGGAATCGACGAGAGTCCAATCCAAAGGGAATCCCTAAAGTTTCTCGTACTCCGAAGGAGTCATCCGTCTTACAGACAACATCTGAGCTGCCTCTTGAATCAAGAGTCCAAGTTTCTCCGTCATTACGGAATCCTTTTGACTGCGGGCCCGCTGTATGCTTTCTTCCAACTGAGGCGTGCTGGATAGAATAGATACTTGATTTTTTATTGCTTTTTCTAGAGCTGGTGGTAATGGCTTGTTCCTTGCACTGGCTCGATCTAGTAGAGATTTTAAATGGTCTGTCGTCAAGAAGAACCTGAGCGGAACGGATTGAGCCAAGACTTCCGACAAGGAAGATTCTTCTACGTCTCTGGAGTGTTCCGAAAAATTTAGAGTCAAACACTCTCCACGAAACGCCATACCCGCTTCCTTCCAAGGCATGGAGGACAACTGCAAAATCTCTTCCAGAGTTGCTATTGAGCAATCCTGGGACATTTTCGAGGACAATCCATCGAGGTTGTCGTTGCTTAACCAGTCGGATAAATTCGTGAAACAGTCCACTTCTTTCTCCCTTTAAACCCTTTCTTTTACCTTGGTTTGCTAAGGACAAATCTTGGCAAGGAAATCCTGCGACGTAGACCTCGGCATGGGGAATTTGCTCATTTTCGATCTCGGCAATATCACCATACAATGGAACATCAAGCCAGTGCTTTTTTAACACCTTTCTGCAAAAGGGATCTATTTCGCACTGCATGACGACTTCCATCCCTGCCATTTCAAAGCCGAGATCGAAGCCTCCAATACCAGAAAAAAACGATGCTACTCGCAAACGCCTTTCCATTATGCTCATATCCATTGGGTTACTGGCTCAGTATACCCAATATGTTGGGTACAGCCAAGAGCATTGAAGTTGGAACATCAATGATAACTGTACGATGGAGGCTAAAGGAGTTTCTTGAGCGTGAGGCAATAACTCAGTATCAATTGATGAAGCTTGCTCAAGGTAGAGTCAGCAAGAATACAATCGGCAGCGCCGTGCGTAATGAGCTAAACGGTGTTCAGTTTAGTACGTTAGCAGCAATCGTCGAGGTTCTGGAGTCGCATCTTGGCAGGCAAATCAGTATTAGCGAGTTAATTGAGGTCACAAGAGACATCCTTGAAGAGTAAAGGTGTCATCAGTTGAGCACGTCTGCTAACCTATTGAGAATCATTACACTGATACACTTGTACCTACCCGAACAGCCTAATTGACCAGCGCCTATGGTCTATGTCAAGCGAGTGGAACTCAGTAACTTCAAATCCTTCGGCGGCACTACCTCAATTCCGTTGCTGCCGGGGTTTACCGTGGTTTCTGGCCCTAATGGTTCGGGGAAGTCGAATATTCTTGATGCGTTGCTGTTTTGCCTCGGACTCGCCAGTTCTAAGGGAATGCGGGCGGAACGCTTGCCGGATTTGGTGAATCACAACCAAACCCATCGCGGCACGGTGGAGACTAGCGTGACGGTGACGTTTGATTTGTCTGATGTACCGGATGCTTTCGCAGATGAGGAGGA
>NZ_JACJOQ010000318.1:0-3435 GCF_014695635.1 Coleofasciculus sp. FACHB-712
AGTAATCATCCACAAATTTCACGGTGGCTTGGGCTGGACGTGGTTCTGTCATAGGTAAATTCTGGCTTTGAACCGTTTTAGCCTATTATCCTCTCCCTAAAGTGACAAAAGAGCGTTAACTAAGTGATCGAACTATTGCTAGACTGTGGATAACTCTGGTTTCTAGGTGACTATGCTGTCGATCGAGCAACTGATGAAAGAAGCTTTATCTTTACCGAGTGCGTCGAGAGCGCTTTTGGCAGAAAAGCTAGTTGAAAGTCTTGAATTCGACGTAGACGAAACGATTCAAACACTTTGGACAACTGAAGCCAAGAATCGTAGGGACGAAATCCGAAGTGGCGTGGTTCAGACAATTCCTGGGGAAGAAGCGTTGGCTCAGGTAAGGCGGCTCCTAGAGCAATGAAGTATGTATTTCACCCGGCAGCATTAACTGAATATGGGGAAGCGGTACAGTTTTATGCACAAAGTCGAGTTGAGTTGGCACAAGCATTTATCAACGCTGTTGAGGATGCAATCTTCCGAATTATCGAGTCTCCCACTCGTTGGCGCATAATTGATGAAGATATTCGTCGATGTTTGACGCGCAAATTTCCCTATGGAATCCTCTACACAATTGAGCAGGATTTTATTCTAATCGTAGCGGTGATGCACTGTAGTCGAGAGCCTGGATACTGGAAAGATCGAGTTATACAGAAACCACCAGATGTTTAAATAGTTGCTGCAATTTCCCTAGAAGCGATCGCGCCCATCAATTGACAGACAAATGCGATCGCTTAAATAAATCGCGATAAAGATGCGAGCATACGTTGTCTGAATCAAACCTTGACAACTTTCCACAAGATGAAACCAACTACTGCAACTGCAATTCCACCCAGTTGTAGTACGTTATGCAACACCGCACCTGAAATTCCCAGGAAGACCAGTACGATTGATACTGCAATCATTCCTAATCCAATACTGAGAACAATTTTTCCCCATTGAGGAGCTTTGGTATTTTTCGGTTCGTTCATTTGTTAGGAGTATATGAATAGTTGCCTAGTCAAGAGCCTCTAAAAGTCTCGTGAACCTCTGAAAGTATTGTATAAGAAAGCGGTTCTGATACCTATAAATTTTTTACCTTCACTATTAAGTTACGATAAGTAAAGCTCAATTAACTGCAAGCTTGAATTACAACTAACACCCCCACTTTACACAGAGTAAAGACCAGCGCTGTGAGCTTTGAATGAAGTTGTATGTAAGCTGGAATGCGCTCTTAAGAAGAGTATGTTAGCGAAGTGTTGCATAACAAATCGGGCAAATGAATGAAGGGAAAAGTACGATTGCTATGAGGTTGGAGCGAATAGTGACATTGTTTAGTACAGCTCTGAATGAAATTATGTGCAAGCTGAACACATATAATCAGAATAAAGGTGCGATCGCTTCCGCACGACAACCCTAACCAATTAACTTCTCATTCTCAACCAGCCAAAAATTTGCTCTGCTGTCAATTCAAGCTCAATACCGTCTAACACAGCTAAGCGATCGCTTCCATAAATTGACGGGGTTAATTAATTGACAGAAAAGTGCGATCGCAAACTATATCAGGGGGTAGAGCTGGGAGTGGTAGGGTGATCTATCTTAAGGTTCTACCTAGTCCTTGAGAAATTTTCTAGCGTGAAGGTATAGCTCACTCAAGCATAGAAAAAAGATTTTTATGACAACCGACGTTTCTACTGATATCAACAAGAACAAAGGTATTAATGGATCGCTTTTGACTGGCGCTCTTTTGATTGTTTTGGGGATAGTTGCGATCGCTGTACCGAATGTCTCGACAATTGTCGCTGAGACTTGGATTGCTTTGATCCTAGCTAGTGCGGGAGCGACTAAGGCAGTCTATGCCTTTCAAACCCGCGAACAAGGTGGTTTCATTTGGAAACTCTTGTTGAGCGCCCTCTACATTGCCACAGGCGTGATGCTATTTTTCTACCCCTTAACAGGTGTCCTGACGCTGACTCTGTTGCTAGGTAGCTTTTTGCTGACAGAAGGTGTATTCAACCTGATCCTGGCATTCCGGGTGCGTCCGCAACAGAATTGGACATGGGTGCTGACAGACGGCATCATTACGCTGGTATTGGGTGCAATGATTTGGTTCCAGTGGCCTTTTAATGCGCCTTGGTTGATTGGAACGCTAGTAGGTGTCAGCGTTCTATTTACAGGGGTTTCCCGCGTGATGCTATCGCTGAATAAGCGTTCTGCCTTGAATGAGTCTAACCAAGCTGCTTAAGCTTAAAGCGCTGAGGTCTGGTGTAGCGCGGGTCATGTATGTAAGAAAATTGCCCGCAAGCATTTAGAGAAGCGATCGCATCCTGATGGCGATCGCTTTTATCTGAGGAAAAGTGCGATCGCGTTCTTAGTTGAAATGATTACTGAAGCGAGTCCTGATATAAAGTTTGCAATAAATTTTCTAACTTCTCTTCAGGACAGCACTCAATCAACGCTTCAAAAACTTCTAACAATTTTGCAGCGCTTTCTCCTAAAGTAGGACTCAATCCCCAAACATCTTGTACCCAGTCTTGAGGACGTTCAGCTTCAAAAATCAAGCGTTCTAAGAGTTGCTTTGCTTCTGTCTTGGAGGTAGGCATAGGGTTTAGTTGATGAGGAAAAATTTAATTTTTAGCTGTCCATCATTAAATAGCATATATAGCAATTCAAGGATTGGGTGCGATACAGCAGTAGGGGCATGGCAATCAAAAAGCCCCTACTCACCGTCGTGGCATGAGTGGGTAATACTACTCTATTGCCCAGATAATTTGAGTTTGTGAGCCGTCCTCAAGATTTGTCCAGCTAGGACTGCCGCACCGAAGCCATTATCAATATTCACCACGCCCACGCCTGCTGCACAAGAGTTCAGCATTGTCAAAAGTGGCGCAAGCCCGCCGAAACTCGCACCATAGCCGATACTGGTGGGAACTGCAATCACAGGACAATCAGCCAAACCAGCAACGACGCTGGGTAAAGCACCTTCCATTCCAGCCACAACGATTAGCACATTAGCCGCTTCAATGACGTGACGGTTACTTAATAGACGGTGGATACCCGCGACGCCGACATCCCAGAGGCGCTGCACCCGGAAGCCACACAGTTCTGCTGTAACCGCTGCTTCCTCAGCGACGGATAAATCGGCAGTCCCCGCAGAGAGGATGCCAATTGTGCCCGAATACTGGGGTTCTAGGGTCGCAGGGGAAATGGCACAGATTCGAGCAGACGGGTAATATTGGAGACCTGCTACTTTTTCCTGCAACTGGGCATAGACTGCCGGTTCAATCCGCGTTGCCATAACGATAGGGTTGCGCGATCGCATCGCCTCCATAATCCCCGCAATCTGTTCGGGTGTTTTTCCTGGCCCCCAAATCACCTCTGGAAAACCCGTTCGCAAGGTGCGGTGATGGTCAATTT
>NZ_JACJOQ010000319.1:0-3548 GCF_014695635.1 Coleofasciculus sp. FACHB-712
TTGACGGGAAGCGAATCAGGATTAGGGGAAATCTCAAAGTGAACATTCTGCTAGTGGAAGATGATGAGCGTTTGGCACAAGCTCTCACCAAAACCCTCAGCGATCGCAATTATGTAATTGACCGGGCAACCGATGGGCAAGCAGGCTGGCAATTCGCACGGGCTGGTACCTATGACTTGATTTTGCTAGATGTGATGCTGCCCACACTCGATGGCATCAGTCTTTGTCAGCGGCTACGTTCTTTAGGGCGGCTGATGCCGATTCTCTTATATGCTGCCCATGAAATTGATGGCGATAAAGTCATCGCACTGGATGCTGGTGCAGATGATTATGTCGTCAAACCCTTTGATTTAGAAGAAGTGGCGGCTCGTGTCCGTACTCTCCTTTGTCATTGCTGTTTATTAAAACCGCCGATTCTGAAGAATGGCAGCTTGGGTCTTGACCCGCCTACCTTAGAAGGACGCTATGAAGGGCAAAATCTGCATCTCACCCCCAAACAGTATGCGCTGCTAGAACTGTTTGTGCGCTGTCCGGATCAAGTATTTAGCCGCAGCGAGCTTCTAGAACACCTGTGGTCGTTTGAGCAACCACCCGCGGAAGAAACAGTCCGATCTCACATTAAAGGGTTGCGGCAAAAACTCAGAGCCGCAGGCGCTCCCACCGATCTGATTGAGACGGTTTATGGGTTAGGATATCGCCTCAACCCAGCTCGATCTCATCCTCCCGTCCGGGGGGTATCCTCCGCCTCAAACCAGCCGCCAACGGCTGCTCAAACGCAGGCAGCAGTGGCGAAAGTTTGGGAGCGCTTGCAAGGAGAGATTATCTCCCGAATAGATGTTGTTGAAGAGGCAACCACTGCCTTATTGAGAGACGAATTGGGGTTGGAGGAGCGCCACCGAGCAGTTTGGGCAGCTCACAAGCTGGCGGGTTCTTTAGGGATGTTTGGCTTTCCTTGGGGTTCTCAACTGGCTCGTCAGCTTGAACATAGCTTTCAACCAGAGACGCCATTAGATCGGGACATAGCACAACACTTGTGCGAATTAGTAGCGGATCTCCGATGCGAACTGCGGCAGCCTCCAGCAATCGGGCGGAAAATTCGCTCGGTGTCGGTGGATGTAGAAATGCAAGATAGATTGTCTCAGATTAAATCTGGTTGATTGACCCTAACGGAGTTCTTGGCTCATTCCAATCCGGCTTGCTAACCCAGACTAAAATCTCCGATAAGTCAAAATAATTTTCAGATGCGTTGCGTCCGTTGTTTCCTGAAATTCTTGCTGGCTTTTTTCCCGCTCACCTTACCCGTTAAAGCTCAACAAATGGAAGTAACTGATAGCGATCGCCTGATTATCCGTTCTGTGATTTCTAGCCAGATGGAAGCGTTTCAGAAAGACGATGCTGAAGGTGCTTTCTCCTTTGCTAGCTCAGAAATTCAAGCTCAATTTGGGACGCCAGACAATTTTTTGAGGATGGTGAAAGCTGCTTATCAACCAGTTCATCGTCCTCGTTCCGTAATGTTTGAGAATATGACCACAATTGAAGGATTCCCGGCTCAGCAAGTGCTGCTACTCGATCGAGATGGGAATTTGATCAGGGCACTTTATCTGATGAAAAAGCAATCTCAGGGTAAATGGAAAATTACTGGGTGTTATTTAGTGCCAGTAAAAGGGGAAACGGTTTAAATAGAAAATTGGTAAGAAGAGTTTTGAGTTTTGAGGTGAGAAGATAGTGTTTAAGATGAAATCAAAAAAATCTAAATTTCTCGTTATAAATCTATGAGTTCGTCTATTTCCTCCCAAACACCTCGCCCCCCACTGCTACCGACACAAGCTTTGGCGGCAAAATCATTTCACTGGATCAACATTATTAGCTTGCTTTTAATGATTACCAGCGGACTACAGATTTACAACGCCAATCCGGTTTTTGGCGGACGCGGTGGTTGGCATTTTCCACCCTTGTTTTTGCTAGGCGGCTGGCTTGCTGGAGGTAGACATTGGCATTTTGCTGCCATGTGGCTATTTTCTCTAAATTTAGTTTGGTACGGGATTTATATTTTGGTCACGCGGCGCTGGAGACATCGATTTGTAAGTGAGAAGGATGTGAAGGCACTGCAATTGAGTCAGAACCCCAAGCGCATTGCTTATGCTTGGCATCGAATTGCTTACACCGCGATTATTCCGATTTTACTGCTCGCTTTGCTCAGCGGACTGGGAATGTATAAACCAGCTCAGTTTCACTGGATTGTTGATTTATTTGGCGATTGGCAAGCATTGCGAATTGTTCATTTTATGAGTGTGCCAACTGTCATACTCTTTGCAATGGTTCACTCTTGGCTAGCTCTTAAAGTAGGAGGTTCTCGGTTAATTGATTCTATGTTCTGGTAGCGGTATTTTATAATGAGCCATAGGTTGGCTTGAGCGATCGCAAAACTCAACCTTAATTTAGCGTGCGTCCATCAAGATGAGCCTACTAAATTTCTCATAGTTAGCTTTTAAAGTAGGAATTTTCCGTTTAATTAATTTTATATTTTTCTAGAGGTATTGTATGGGCTTGATTCAAGTTCCCCGTCGCAGATTTCTGCAATTATCAGGACTTTCTAGTATTAGTTTACTTCTGGGGGGTTGTGCGTTCAGTGTGTTTGAGGGAATTGCAGGTAAAGCTTTTGAACCCCTCAACCAAAGTATTGAAGAGTTACTGCTAAATCCTCAAAAACCTGTACCTGAATTTCCTGCTAGTCAGATTGAGCCAGATGCTTTAATTATTAATACATTTGACTTTACGCCACAAATAGACCCTGTTGCGTTTCGCCTAAAGGTGAATGGCGAGGTTAATAACCCTCTCAGCCTGAGTATGGCGGATATTCAGCAAATGCCTTTATCCTCAATGACAATTCGCCATGTCTGCGTCGAAGGTTGGGCGGCAATTGTGCAATGGGGTGGAATCCAATTGCGGGAAATTGTATCTCTGGCTCAGCCAAAAGCGAATGTCCGTTATGCTTATTTTAAGTCAGCAGATGGTTACTACGAAAGCTGGGATATCGCTTCTGCGTTGCATCCCCAAACTCTCATGGCGTATCAAAAAAATAGTCAACCTTTATCGGTTGAAAATGGTGCCCCTCTACGTCTAGCCTCCCCGATTAAACTCGGATACAAGCAAAGCAAATGGGTGACAAACATTACGCTAGTTAGCGATTTGTTACCTTATAAGGGCTATTGGGAAGATCAAGGTTATGAATGGTTCGCAGGGCTATAGTTGCAGCCTGCGCTTTCACACTTCAATTTTTATCTTGATTTTTCTCTGATAACTTGTATACGAATGGTAGATGCAGGCTCTGGTAGTTATTCCAAAGCTATTTTCAAAGCCATAAAATAACTATGTATAGCAAGATTGAGAATTCCCGAATCATACTTCAATCAAAAAATATCAATCTTGAGCCACGCGATCGCGTTCTTTGATCTCATTGCATTGAAAGTGTAGGGGAGTCTCTGATACTCCCCTACTGACGAGGCGTATACTACTTACCTGTCGTCTATTACAACGCAATTTTCACT
>NZ_JACJOQ010000032.1:0-5306 GCF_014695635.1 Coleofasciculus sp. FACHB-712
TACACTCCATTAACTGGGGTTCCTGTAACCAATCGAGTTCCCAGTCCATAACCATCAATGCAAGCACCCTCTGCTTGCAATCGGGCAATTTCCCACTCATCCAAATCGCCACTGGCAAAGATGGGAACATCCGGTAAGAGCGATCGCACTTGTTTGGATAACCCTACCAAATCACCAGAATCTAGCCGCACCCCAGACAATTGCATTTCTCCTGCATCGATCTTTTCTGCCAGCATTTGGGCAGCGGCAACTGTATCGTAGGTATCAATCAACAACGGCGCACCCGGAAAATATCGATGGAAGGCGGTAAAAGCCTCTCCCTCACTCCCAGCCGTTGCTGTCAGCGCCATCACCAAAGCATGAGCCATCGTCCCGCTGGGGTTTTGACCCAACTTGATCGCCGCCAGTACATTAGAAGTCGCATCCAATCCAGCCGCCAATGCCGCCCTGGCTGCCCATAGAGACCCTTGAGGGCTAAAAGCGCGTCTGGTGCCGAATTCCAGCAGCGTCGCTTCTGGCCCCGCGACATCCCGTATCCGCGCCGCTCGTGTGGCAACTAAAGTTTGATAATTAATTGTATTCAGCAGGTAGGTTTCCACCAGCTGAGCTTGCCAAAGGGGGGCTTCCACCCGCAGCAGCGGCTCGTTGGCGAACACGGCGGTTCCTTCTGGAACTGCCCAAACGTCGCCGGTGAACCGAGCATCTGCTAAGAGCGACCAAAAACGCTCTGGTGCCCGATCGAAAATTCCGGTCGCTTGCAAAGCCACTATCTGGCTGGGACTGAAGCGGAATTTCTCCAGATAGTCCAGCGCCTGTTCCAACCCCATCGCAATCAAATAGCCAAAGCCAGCGGGTAGACGCCGCGCAAATAGCTCAAAGCTTGCCCGTGTTTGATCTAAACCTTCGCCCGTGTAGCAGGCTGCCATTGTCAGCTGATACAGGTCGGTCAAGAGGCTGTAATCTTCAGAAGCGATCGCGAGTTCCCGATCTTCTACCCTAACCGGCTCCTGAAGCAGGTTAGCAGGATGCTTTACAAGTCCGTCCACGGAAGTTCTCATCATCTTGCTTCCTAGCCAGAGAGAGTGGGCTTTTCAATTATAGTAAGATTTACCATAATAGTGTCAAGGCATTTTGATGAGTTCTTCAAGAAGATGGTTTCTGAAGAGAGCTTTATTGCCATCTTCAGGTCATTCTTAGGTTATATACATTATTCTTAATAGTATTTTGACTCAAAAGCTACAGAAAAGGGCAGTTGATGCCAAAAAGACACAGGAGAGAGCATGGCGGCGTTGCCCATTCGCCCTTAACCACCAACCATCAGTTTCTTGCGTTAATTGTGCAAAATCTAAATGAATTTAAAAGTATTTAGAAATCTTAAGTAAACTAACTGCCGACTTAAGTCTAAGCAAAGTATTGCAAACCTAATCAAACAAGTGTTGCAAATTACCTCAAACTATCCAGCCGTATTCATAATAAAAGTATCAAAGGCTAATATACATTTCATCGAATCCCCAAAGGAATCTGGAGAGTAAAGATATGAGTCTTACCCGAACGTTTGACAATATCATCCAATATTTTTCTGGCGCGATCGCTCGCATCTTTGGACTAAGTGACGATGCGTATCCTGCGACTGGCGTGCAGCCCTTTACAGGGGAACCGTTTAGCGCACGTCGCGGAGAAGATTGGTAGTCAGCCTGAATGCTTTTTTCTATATTGTTAGAGTCAAAAATAAGAAATTTGGTGGAGAAAGAGGCTCTTTCTCCACCAAATTTTATGAAATAATTTTTAAAATTATTCTTGTGAGATGGCTAAAAAGTCCCGCCAGAACGTCTTTTAATGTGTCAGTCACCTCAGACTGCTCTGTTGGATGGTTTAACATCCCTTTGGTGGCTGCAAAGCAGGGGAAACGACAAAAACCCTGTACCACTACTAACCGCTCAACTGGCTTGCTTAGCCAATATCCTGAGAATGGGCAATGAATGACCACTCGCCGCCTAGACGCCGTTCTCCTAAGTGGGGCAATTCGCAGGACAAACAGCAAAACGCCTGCTATGGTCGGGCAATATTCGGTGGATGAGGAAAATTCACGCACCGAATATTGCATAGTTCTATAGTGACAAGCGTTCTATAAAATTGTATGGAATTTAATACAAAAGTTAGAGCTTATTTAAAGTTCTAAATACTCATTTGACGTAGCTGATGTTGTTCCTGGTTAAACTGCTTTTGTTCGGGGGTTAATACGTCATAATCAATGGGCGATCGCATATCCCACTGCACTCCTGCTAATAGCAGTAAAGTCCCCGCCATTACAAGACCCGTGGTGAGAAATTGCCAGCCTCCGACATAAGGCAAGATCCCAATGCCCAATAGATGAACGAACCCATTAATCAGGAAAGTACGCGATCGCATTCCCATCCCCGTAAAAAAGTAGCCAATGGTACTTAAACCCAGCCAAAACTGACACAGGTTCATCAGCACCAACCCCCAACCCAGAAAAATACCCAAGTCAGTTAGCACCACCCCGAATAACATCAGTGCAACCCAGCTATAAAGCAGCCAGCGCAGGCGTTCTACTTTCACCCAAAAGTGAGTCAACACCACCATCCCCACCGTACCGGCTAAGGTAAGTGCTGACCAAAACATCGCTTGCACGTACCAGCTAACAGGTAGAAACTGAGCATTGATAAAAATTGCGGCGGTAATCCAACCCCAAACAATAAACGCCTGATCGATTCGAGAATAAAAGCTCGAAATCAGCGTTTTATTTCCAACTTGCAAGTGAATACGTAAAAGCCCCTGACGATCCTGAAAATCAAGGGCTTCCTGTTTGCTACGGACAAGCGGTTCGGCAGGATTAAAAAAAGTCATTGACATCCATCTTTGGAGATAAATTGAATAAAGCGGGAATCTGTCCCTAGGTAGGCTTCTTCAACTATCTTAATGGAAGCAGAAAATTTGTAATCTGGGATTCTACGGATATTGCAACCAAACTAACTGTTTGCTAGTTATCAAAGGTGTTAAGTGAGTAAAAGCAGCTGAGTCAAGAAAAAAGCGATCGCGGCACTGCCTACAGGAACCGTCAGATTGTCGATGCCGAACCAGGAGAAAGCTTCTAAGAGAGTAGCAAAGAAAGCAACGAAAATCGGCACTACCCACGTTTGCCAGATATTGCCCTGGACTCCCAGGAAAATCAAGCTACTCACCCCATAGCTAACCAGGAACATCGTCAGCGAGCCTTCCCAACTTTTACGGATGCCCCAAAATTCATAGCGATGCTTACCAAATCGTTGACCAATGAGGGCAGCTAAGCCATCCCCCCAAGTCATCACCAAAATTCCCAGTGCTGCATATTGGGGTTGGTTTAGAGGCCAGAACCAACCGATTAAAATGCCAATACTGAGGGCATAGCAAAATGTCCCCCAGCTCTTGCGCCCAACGCTGTTAATGCCTGGGAGGATCGGAAATTTGTATGACAAAAGAGCCACTGCACTCGCGAAAATCGAAGCCGTAATCCCCACCCAAGCGGGAAGGTTCAGCCACCAGGCAAGCAAAATCACATTGCCCGTGCCAATGTGAACCACCTTCCGCACCTTTTCCGGTTCGGTAGAAGTGTAGCGATGCAGCCCTTCTGCCAGTAACACAAGAATGCCCAGGCAAGCCCCAACTAACCCAATGTGGAGCCATAGATCCGGAATTGATTCTAACCACAACACGGATTTACGCAAAGATTGAATTATAAAAAAAAGCTCTCCTTACCAATCTATTAGATCCAGGGCACAGTAATGAAAATATTACTAATTTGGCTAATTCGGGGATACCGAGTGCTAATTTCTCCCCTTTTTCCCCCAGCGTGTCGGTTTCAGCCGACTTGTTCCAAATATGCTTTAGAGGCGGTAGAGAGATTTGGCCCTTGGCGCGGCAGCTGGATGGCGATTCGGCGCATCTTGCGCTGCCATCCCTTCCATCCTGGCGGTTACGATCCGGTGCCACCCGCCGCTTCTGGGGCGGTTAAACAAACAAAAGAGTAAATGAAGTCATCGCGGGTATCAGATCGTCTAGAGGAGTTGCGTCGTAGTCGGTTTGTAGGACGCGATCGCGAACAAACTCTATTTCAGTCGGCGCTGGACGAGGCGCAATTACCTTGGCATCTCCTCTATATCTATGGTTCGGGTGGTGTTGGCAAGACGACTTTGCTGCGCGAGTTTGCCTACATCTGCGAACAAGCGAAAACACCAGTCGTCTACCTGGATACCCGTAATGTCGAACCTTCACCCGACTCTTTTTTCAGCGCCCTCCAGATGGTTATCGGTCTGGAGCATCAAAACCAGCTTTGGGAGTGGTTTGCTTCCCAACCCGGTCACTGTGTCCTTCTGATCGATACCTACGAAACCTTAACGCCACTAGAAGACTGGCTGCGGGAATTTTTCTTACCCCAGTTGCCGGAAAATGCCCTCGTCGTTCTCGCGGGTCGTCAACCCCCGTCATCTGCTTGGCGTGCCGATCCGGGGTGGCAGGCGTTGATGCGTTTAATATCCTTAGATAACCTGAATCCAGAAGAAAGTCGGACGTATCTGACCAAACGTCAGATTCCTGTCGAACAGCATTCCTCTGTCTTAAACTTTACTCGCGGTCATCCTCTGGCAATGTCTCTAGTTGCAGATGTTTTTGCCCAGCACGGCAATATTCATTTTCGACCAGAAGCCGCACCAGATGTGGTGAAAACTTTATTAGAACAATTTGTGCAAGAAGTCCCCAGTCCGTTGCATCGGGCAGCATTAGAAGTTTGTGCTTTAGTGCGTTTAACTACCGAAGCACTGCTGTGTGAAACTCTCGCGATTCCCGATGCTTACGAGTTGTTCAACTGGCTGCGAGGACTTTCGTTTATAGAATCGAGATTACAAGGTATCTTTCCCCACGACTTAGCACGGGAAGCAATTTCCGCTGACTTGCGCTGGCGAAATCCCGAACGCTATGCCGAACTGTTCGGTCGTGCCCGTGGTTATTACTGCAAACGTATCCTGCAAACTCAGGGTTTGGAACTAGAACGCGCCCTATTTGATTATGTTTTCAAAAGTCCGCAAGTACGACAATTTTTTATAAGTAGCTGGGACTAATTAAATATAAGATGGCATAAAGCCCCTAAACGAAGTTTTCCATTAATCTATGCCTGCTCCCATTCGGATTATCTTAAGCGAAGCAGAGGACTCAATGTTAAGCGAGTTGCGAGTTGCTCAAACCGTGCCGCAACGGACGCGCGACCGCGCCCACATGATCCGCTTAAATGCACAGGGGTGGAATGTCCCTGC
>NZ_JACJOQ010000320.1:0-3595 GCF_014695635.1 Coleofasciculus sp. FACHB-712
TTGATAGAGATTACAAAGTTGGCATCTAAAATTATTTCCGACGATGTCGAAGCCCTCTTAAATATTCTCGATCGCTCTGTGTTTAACTACGCCGTCATGACCGGAATTCAAATCCACGGCCCTCTAGGCACCCACTGGATCTATCCACAAGATTTTTATGTCGTCGGAGCTGACATTCCTGGGGGGAAGGAAAAGATAGAAGCGTTTCAGGCGGCGCAAAATTAAAAAGGTAATAACAACGCGATTTTTAGATACAACAGTTGTATGATAAATCTGAAGTATTCAGTTTGGAATAGCTATAGGAGTGAGGAGCCAGGAGCCGAAATTCATAAGCTTCCTAACTCTTGAGTTTCGTCAGAATCGTCTGTTGTACTTACGTTACAAATAGCATTATATTTGTAACCACGAGGTAAACATGTTGAGCGCAACCTCATCTGAGGCAACCAGATACCAAAATACAGAAATCTCTCTTAAAGAGAAATCAAAAAGGGTGGACGATATCCACCCTTGTTAATCATTCAGGCGCACTTAAAAAATAATTTCGGTGCTTACAGGTAACACCTACCACAACTTCAACTGCTTACCAATCCAGTTTCCTGACTGATATACGCCATAAGCCGTTGCCGCAGCTCCACCAGCTAGGATTGCACCCATCACTACTGGCCCACCTACAGCCGAAGTAACAACCGCGGTTGCTGCTGCTCCAGCCACATTAGTTCCCATAGCGCCAGCAATTGCAGTTGTGACTCCACCTAGTCCCATTGATGAAACTGCGGAAGCCATGCCAGCGTAACCTGCAAGGGAACCTGCACCTGCGGCAGCAGCAGAAGCAACAGACGTTCCGACAATAGCAGCAGTCTGGATACCAGCCTTAGCCGCCTTTTCTGCCGATCTGTCACTTCCATCTAAACCATCGGTCAATCCATCAAATGCGTCTTTGAGAGGTGCCATAAGTTACACTGCCGTATCTTACAATAATCCAGGTCAAAAATTAAGCGAAATTTGTAATAACAGCCTAAAATATTTATTCTGAAATGTCAGTATATTTTTCCGAATTAAGTACTTGCACTGAACCTCTTGATAGCTTTATAAAGCTTTTAAAATATTGTTGCCATTGGATTTAAAGTTAGTGTTAAGCAATAGGTTGGAAAGTTATTATTACAGTGTTTTGAGCAGCAATTTTTAACAGAGAGAAGGCATTATGCTACATAAAGGCTACGTTATCAGGTTTTGACGATACAAAGGTAATAGAGGTGTATTTTGATAGCGATCGCAATACCATCAACATAGCGAGAAATCGTTGATTGGGATGACGCTATTCAACGTTTTTTACCAAACAGGAGTGCAGTTAGAACCATTGCAATTGAGCGATCGCATTCTTTCGCTAAGCCGTATATTAGATGCGATCGCTTCTCGTATCTAAGTAGAGAGTAAGTACGAGCGCTTCATTATACTGAGGTATTGCGTTTTAAAAAATTTATGGGTGTGCCTCTTTGAGTTTTTCTTGGGCGCATGGATTCCCATTCTCAATGAATATACTGTCAAGTAGCAATAGTCAAGTATCAATTATTACGAATAATTAAATGCGATCGCTCTGCACAGATAGTATAGACACAATCAATTCTGTCCCTAAAACCTGTTATTGAAGCAACAGAGGAGTATTTTGGAAAAAGAGCTGATTAACGATTGCAGCGATTAATAGAATATGTCAAAAGCCTCTAGTTCCTTCCAACTCAGCGAGCGAGACCGTGCTAACCTTAGCCGCATGGTAGATTACAGTTCGGTGGAATCTCTACCGGCTATCTGGCAGTTGGCGCGATCGCACTTTGGTAATACCATTGCCCTCCACGACCCCCACGCTCAACCAGAAGTAGTCATAAATTACACCGAACTAGCTCAGCAAATTCAACAGTTTGCCGCTGGGTTGCAGGCATTAGGAGTCCAGCCAGAATCTCGCCTCGCCCTGATTGCCGATAATAGTCCGCGCTGGTTTATTGCCGACCAAGGGGCGATGACCGCTGGGGCAGTTGATATCGTGCGTAGCTCTCAGGCAGAGCGGGAAGAGTTACTATTTATACTGGCAGATAGCGGCAGCACTACCTTAGTGGTGGAAGACCTGAAGACGCTGAAAAAACTCAGGGAACGCCTCAACGACCTCCCGATTCAGCTAGTCGTTTTGCTCTCCGATGAAGAACCACCCGAAGAATCCACCTTAAAAGTGCTGAATTTCTCTGGAGTCATGGCAGCAGGGGAAAATCAATCCTTGCAGCCGGTGAAGCAAAACCGAGAAATGCTGGCGACGCTGATTTATACTTCTGGTACGACCGGCAAGCCCAAAGGCGTGATGCTGACGCATGGCAACCTGCTCCACCAGATTACCAACTTGGGAACCATCGTTCAGCCGCAACCAGGCGAACCTGTCCTGACGATTCTCCCCACTTGGCACAGCTTCGGGCGCACTGGCGAATACTTTTTCCTCTCCCACGGTTGCACCCAGATTTACACGAGCATTCGCCACATCAAAAAAGACTTTAAAGAATTCCAACCCCACTATTTAATCGCTGTTCCCCGACTGTGGGAATCTATCTACGAAGGCGTCCAGAAGCAGTTCCGCGAACAGCCTGCAAACAAGCAGAAACTGGTTAAAAATCTGCTAAGCATTAGTCAGCGCTACATTGAAGCTCGCCGTACTTGGCACAACTTGCGCTTACAACCCCAACCTCCCTCCATGCAAGAACGGCTATTAGCTGGAAGCCAAATGCTTACCTTGGCTCCTATCCATGCGCTTGCCCAAAAATTAGTGTATGGAAAAATCCGAGAAGCCACTGGCGGCAAATTAAAGTACGTCATCAGTGGCGGCGGCTCTCTGGCAATGCACCTGGAAAACTTCTTTGAAATTATTGGACTTGAGGTGCTGGTGGGCTATGGTCTTACAGAAACATCCCCCGTCTTAACAGCTCGTCAGTCTTGGTGCAATTTGCGGGGTTCATCTGGGCGATTTCTGCCAGGGACGGAAATTAAAATTGTTGACCCCGAAACCCGCAAACCCCTTCCGGCTGGGAGTCGCGGTCTGGTTTTAGCACGAGGGCCGCAAGTGATGCAGGGATATTATCAAAATCCCCAAGCAACTGCCAAGGCAATTGACTCTGAAGGTTGGTTTGATAGCGGCGATTTGGGTTGGCTAACAGAGGCGAATGACTTAGTGCTGACAGGTCGGGCGAAGGATACGATAGTTTTAACCAACGGCGAAAACATCGAACCCCAGCCGATTGAAGATGCCTGTCTGCGGAGTTCTTATATTGACCAAATTGTGTTGGTGGGTCAAGATGAGCGATCGCTTGGTGCGTTAATTGTCCCCAATCTGGAAGCTTTGCAAAAGTGGGCAGCAGATAACAATCTGCACTTGCGTCTTCCAGAGGAAACTTCTTTACCCAGCAATATCCCTACTGCATCCACTCAAGAAATTGACCTGAATAGTAAGATTGTTCAGGAATTATTCAAGAAAGAATTAAACCGGGAGGTGCAAAATCGCCCTGGTTATCGCCCAGATGACCGGATAAGTCTCTTCAAGCTAATTCTGGAGCCGTTCTCCATT
>NZ_JACJOQ010000321.1:0-2614 GCF_014695635.1 Coleofasciculus sp. FACHB-712
AGGGTTGCGCGATCGCATCGCCTCCATAATCCCCGCAATCTGTTCGGGTGTTTTTCCTGGCCCCCAAATCACCTCTGGAAAACCCGTTCGCAAGGTGCGGTGATGGTCAATTTTGGCAAAATCGCCCACGGGTTCAAAGGCAAAATGCTTGAGTTTTTCTAACGCCGCTTCTGGGCTAACGTCACCAGCAGCAACCGCTGCTAATAAGGATTGCAAAGCTTCAGGTTGAGTCACGGTATCAGCTATTAACAAGGCGGGTAAAGAGTCTTAGATTCTAGCGAAATACTTAACGCATTATTGCTCAGATGCTTAAAATTTATGAATATTCCAGAATGGAATTTTAATTACAAATTATTTAAGGCGAAGTCCGTGAAATTACTGTTAGCTTAAGTGGTTTAACAAAACTTTAACAAAATAATAGAGATACTACTATAGACAGATGATACTATATATAGTATGGCTCAAAAAAAATGAACCAAGGAGTCAGTAGATCATGAAAAAAAGTTTATTAGCAATAGTGCTTGCGACAGCAGTGGGCGTTGTGGCTTTCTCTGAAGTAGCTCAAGCTGGAATGTCTATCAACGGCATGTCTATCAACGGCATGCGGATCAACGGCATGCGGATCAACGGCATGCGGATCAACGGCATGCGGATCAACGGCTTAAAGTTCAATGACTTGACCGTGAACGGCATGAGCCAGCAAGGGACTAAACTGCAAAGCATCAGAGTTCAAGGTGGACAGCTTGTGGTAGTACAGGAATAAAACAATTGTCTTGAAAAATCCAATACTTACTAACTAGGTTGTTTCATGTTAAGACAACAATTAATAAGTTAGGTCAATTTTCTTAGGATTGTCCTAACTTTTTTGATTTAAAATATTCAATTAAATGTTCCAAAAAATATTTTTATATGCTCTGACCTTCATCTTTGCTGTATCGCTTATTGCCTGCGGAAAAATTACCCCTGGACAGAATAAGAGTAATTCTCCAAATCAAAAGCAGGCAGAGCCATTAGCAACTAACGAAAAAATTGTGACTCTTAAAGGCAAAGATTTAAAGGGCGCAGAATTAATTGGAACTGACGAGCAGGGAAGAAAGCTAAACTTTCAGGTTAGAGATGTCGAACTAGACCCGAAAGATCCTGTAAAAGAGACCTATCTTTATACTGTTTTTTATCTAGATCCCGCTGATTCAAAATGGAAGAATTTATGCGATCCCGATCCCGAAAAAATTGCTAAGGCCATTCCGCTGTCGGGTTCGTGGGATGAGACAGGCGCATATATTGAATCGAGTAATTTAGTCACTTTTGGGTGTACTAGCGGGGTTCTCGCTAAGTGCGTTCGCTTCGGCTACAAGCCTTGGAAGAATATCCAAGGAAAATCGCTACGAGCGTTTTACCAAGCTTGTACGCGCATGGTACGCGCCGATTATTGTGGCAACGGCAAAAGCCACACACGAGAGGGAACTTTGATTAATATATATGATGTGCTTGATATTCAAACACAAACGCCTAACGGCAGGGGAATGGTTTTTGAAGCCGCTTGGAAAGCAGATGGTGCAACCTGCATTAATCATCCCAGGTGGCATGAAACGCTGTCTGACATAAGCAAGGAGTGTCCTGAAAAATTCAAGGATGGTATCAATGAGGGCGGTCGTTGCACGACTGCTCAAGAGGCAAAGCAGAATTTTCCAGATTCTTTGCTTTTTAATGATTCTTTGGTAAGAAAACCGCAGGGCGCTTCTAAGAATTAGTGCAGAGATATAATATATTTCTATTAATCGGTCACTTTCAGCTCATAAACATTCCAGAGGGCACCGCCCAGAGAAGAGTATTTGATGCCGGTAACGCGATCGCGCACGGCTGACATTGACAGCGGGTTGACTAGATAAATCATCGGCAAATATTCCTGCGTAATCCGCTGCGTTTCGGCATAGATAGCTTTGCGCTTGATCTCATCCAATTCTTGGGCAGCTTTAATGTACAGACGCCCAATTTCCGCCTCCCACGCAGCCACTTCTCGACCCTGAATCGGCTTTGACCCCGATACAGCATCCTGATTGAAGCTGTGTAACCCGCCATCTGGCAACCAGACACTCGCACCATTATGGGGTTCAATGCCCCCGGTAAAGCCGAGCAAATAACATTCCCAATTTAGAGTGTTTGCGAGTTTATCTACAAGCGTGTTGAAGGCAATTGGGGTAAAATCTACTTGAATGCCAATTTGGCTCAAACTTTGCTTAATTTGCGCTCCCAGTGACACGCGGGTTTGATTTTCAGCATTCGTTATTAATGTAAACTGCACCCGATTTCCATCAGCATCTAACAACTGACCTTGATTATTATATTTAAACCCTGCGCTTAATAGTAATTTCTTAGATTTTTCGGGATTATATTCGTATACTTTCAGACCTTCTGCCGAAGTTATATAGTAAGAGCTTTGTACAGAAATTGGTGAATTTTGCATTTCACCCAGACCGCGCAAAGTGTTGTTAATCATCGCTTGCCGATCGATGGCATAAGCAACCGCTTGTCTGAATGATAGATTATTGAACCAGCGAGATTTAACTGGATCGATCAAAGGGCGTCCGTTCCGGCGTCCTTTATTTAGATTAAA
>NZ_JACJOQ010000322.1:0-1719 GCF_014695635.1 Coleofasciculus sp. FACHB-712
TTCCTTCAGCAAAGCCTGCAACAACTAAGCGCGGCGTTGTTGCGGGTCAGTACGAGTAATTCGCGATACCAAAATTTTATCGAGCAGTTTCGTGACCCTAGTATTAAGCTTGAACGGCTAGAGCTAGCATCACGCTCCTACAACTCTTTAATTAATCGGGAATTATTTTGATTTCCTTCCCCGTGATGTTACCCTAAGCGACAAGATGAACGTCTTCGTTCGATAGAGTGATGCCTATCACCCTGTTATTTATTAATGTCTTGCTTCTGGAAACTCTACTATGCGCTTGACTTCGCTCGATGTGTTTCGAGGTATTGCCATTGCGGGAATGATTTTAGTTAATCAGGCGGGAGTTGCCGACCAAGTTTATCCTTTCCTGGAACACGCAGAATGGCACGGCTGCACCTTGGCAGACTTGGTATTTCCCTTCTTTCTATTTATTGTCGGCGGGGCAATGACCTTTTCCCTTTCCAAATACGCGGAAGGGAACCGCCCTACTGCCGATGTTTATAGACAAATTTTACGTCGAGCGGCGATTCTTTTTATTCTTGGTTTGCTGCTGAACGGCTTCTGGAATTATGACTTCAGCAACATCCGCATCATGGGTGTCTTGCAGCGGATTAGCCTTGCCTACCTGCTGGCTGCTCTAATCGTTCTTAACGTGCCACGCAAAGGACAGTGGGTACTAGCAGCACTGCTACTCATTGGGTACTGGATAGCGATGTCTTTGATCCCGGTTCCCGATTATGGAGCTGGTGTCTTAACGCGGGAAGGGAATTTTGGCGCTTATATTGACCGCCTGATCGTTGGCACAGCGCATCTGTATAAGGGAGATAATTTCAACTCAATGGGAGATCCTGAAGGTCTTTTCAGCACTCTTCCCGCGGTTGTCACCGTCCTCACCGGCTACTTTACGGTTGACTGGATACGCACCCAACCAGTACAGTCGCGCACCAGTATCGGCTTGGTCTTGTTTGGCATTGCTTGCCTAGCCGCTGGATGGGCGTGGGGGTTAGCGTTCCCGATCAACAAGAAACTGTGGACGAGTTCTTTCGTTCTTTTCACGACTGGTTGGGCGTTGCTGTTGCTGGCAGGTTGTTATGAAGTGATGGAAGTGCGGAAGTTCCGCCGCTGGGGGAAGCCGTTTGAAGTTATGGGGTTAAACGCTATCTTCGCGTTTGTCGCCTCAGTTCTGCTGATTAAAATCCTAGCTAAAACCCACGTCGGAACCGGCGAAACCGCCCCAACTACTTATAACTGGATCTATGAGAATGCCTTTGTGTCTTGGGCGGGAGCGATGAACGCCTCTTTATTGTTCGCCATCATGACATTGTTGTTCTGGTGGGCGATTCTGTACGCAATGTATCGCCAAAAGTGGTTTTTGAAAATCTGAGACAGCACTTCCTCATGACTCCAGAAATGACCGGGATCACTTAGTTTTTAAGGTGTTGTCACAATTTTTTCTAGCTTGCATCACTGGGGATGGTTCGGAAAAAGCTGAGAGTAGAGATATCAAATTCTTGATCTGACCATGACAGCTGAGTTTTTTCCGACCCAAGTGACTATCGAGGATCTAGTTGCTCAGATATTCGTCTCCCGCCGGATTACTCCTGTGAACCAGTACCAGCTGCAAACTGTCCTGCTCACTAAAGATTGGCTGGATGAAGAAGAACAAACCATGCTCAATCGGCTATTTTATGGTGTCCGTCATGGTTTGCT
>NZ_JACJOQ010000323.1:0-3595 GCF_014695635.1 Coleofasciculus sp. FACHB-712
CCCCCTTATGTATTTGCCCGTCTGGATGAACTCAAAGCCAGGGCACGCGAACAAGGGCTGGATTTAATTGACTTGGGGATGGGGAATCCAGATGGCCCAGCGCCTCAGCCAGTGATAGACGCCGCGATCGCAGCGTTGCAAAATCCGACAAATCACGGCTATCCCCCCTTTGAAGGGACTCTCAGCTTCCGCCGCGCCATCACTAACTGGTACGGGCGTCGCTATAACGTTGACCTCGATCCAGATAGCGAAGCCTTGCCGCTACTTGGTTCTAAAGAAGGGCTGACTCACCTCGCCTTTGCCTATATCAACCCAGGCGATGTGATTCTGGTACCTAGTCCCTCTTATCCGCCCCATTTTCGCGGGCCAGCGATCGCTGGGGGCAAAATTCACCCGCTGATTCTCAAACCCGAAAATGACTGGTTGATCGATCTCGGTGACATTCCCGATGATGTAGCCCAACAAGCAAAGATTCTCTATTTCAACTATCCCAGCAATCCCACTGGCGCAACCGCACCCCGCGAGTTCTTCAAAGATATCGTTGCTTTTGCTAAGAAGCACGAAATCTTACTCGTACATGATTTGTGCTACGCAGAATTAGCTTTTGATGGTTATCAACCAACCAGCTTGTTAGAAATTCCAGGGGCGAAGGAAATCGGCGTCGAGTTTCATACCTTGTCTAAAACTTACAACATGGCAGGCTGGCGCGTTGGCTTTGTCGTAGGCAACCAACACATCATTCAAGGGTTGCGGACACTCAAGACTAATCTGGATTATGGCATCTTTGCCGCCTTGCAATCTGCTGCCGAAACCGCCTTACAACTTCCAGATGTTTATGTCAATCAGGTCTGCGATCGCTATCGCCGTCGCCGCGATTTTCTGATAGAGGGATTTGCTGAGTTGGGTTGGACGGTTCCCAAGCCAAAAGCCACCATGTACCTGTGGGTTCCGTGTCCGGTAGAGATGACCTCAACAGATTTTGCCCTCTCTGTCTTGCAGCAGACGGGCGTGGTCGTGACTCCCGGAAATGCCTTTGGAGCGGGTGGTGAGGGGTATGTGCGAGTGAGTTTGATTGCCGAATGCGATCGCTTAGCTGAAGCTTTGCGGCGTTTCAAAGAAGCCAATATCCGCTATTCATCCGAAAATGAGGGCGCGTTTATCAAGCAGGGATAAAACATCGAAGCTTGAATTTTTGGATTTAATCTCCAATTTGGAAACTCGGCTATGTCAAAAATAACTAGCGTTATCCTTTAGATGAATTTGCTTGTATAAGTGCAAACTTTAATTAGGGATAAAATTTGTCTGATTTTCTACTGTTCCCAACCCCTCCCTGCCATTTTCTGAGGCTCCGGCACCCCTCCCTGCCTGCGGGGAGGGGTGCAATGTGTTAAAGGGAATTACAAATCATCTACCGGATACGATACGGTAGATGATTTTTGTTTGCGCCGCCCTTATTTCAAAGTAAAAGCTTTAGTTTCTGTTACCCTACCACCACCCACCTTGTCATAAATCGTTAGCTGAATTTGGTAAGTTCCCGGTTGAATTTTAGGAGTTGTATTAACAGTGCCATTGGGAGAGGCTGCTACATCATCTTTTAAAGCTGTATGTCCTTTTTCTCCAATTAAGCTCTTTTTCACCAAAATAACTTCGCCCTTGGCATTTTTAACTTCCATATCCATATCTAGCCAGTTTTTCCCATCCTGACCTTTCTTAAATTTGCCAACATTGAGCAAGACTAGCTGAACATCTTCTCCCCTTTTATAAACTCCATCATTAACCGGCACAACTTTTTTATCGGGAGTTTTTCTGACCAAAAAAGATTTTTCAAACTTCAGTTGAGAAGAAGTCGGTTTAGAGGTAGTTGCAGTCTGGGATGTAGGAGATTTTGGGGAAGGAGAAGCCTGAGAAGTAGTAGAGTTTTCGCCTCCACCACAACCACTGACCAGCGCCATTGAAAACACTACAAGACCTGTTAACAATAGGTTATTGAATGCTTTTTGCATTATGTTCTACCTCCTTTTATTTTTTTACCTGGTTAATTGATCAACCATTGAGTTGAGACAATTAGCAAGGTTGAGCTAGCTACAACCATAAATTATCATAATTTATTCAAATTTATCTTTTGGGCGCAGTTGCTTTAGTCAACTAGCGACGCGAATAATTTGCTTTCAGACGCCACAATGGAAATTCTTTATTGAATGCACTCTGGTGTAACCCTACCTTGTGAACCCAGAGGCAGAGGGATTAAATATTCTCCCCTCTGGATTCACGGAGAGGGGCTAGGGGTGAGGTTCCATCTGAGGGTATTTATCTATATATCGTTCGCTGCACTTGAAACGGTTCATTTTACTGCAAATTAAGCTAAACGTAGACCTATAGGCAAAAGGCGGTCTGTGCAAGTCACAGATCGCCTTCTATTGTCAATCAATCTAAACGATTGCTACTTAAAAGCGTTTAATTGCCGCCAGACTGAACCGCAGCGCGGGTTACGGGATTTGAATTGTCTTCGTTTATCATTTCAGGAGTCCGCTCCCAGTTGCCATCTTCACCTTGACGGTATTCGCTGTTGATGGTGTTCCACGCAACCTTGCGAGCAGCTTCTTCGTCCATCCCGTCTTCATGGGCGCTCTTAAATGCAGCCTGGAAAATCTGCTGAGCAGCCTCAGGCAGTTCTTGGACTTCTGAAGGTAAGTTATTAACTTGTTGATCTGGTTGTTCGGTCATAAACTACTCCTATTATTTTTGCTTGAGATCAATCTTAGAAAGCCAGAGGTACAAATTCCTCGTCCTAGGATGTAGTTATGGCTCCTCGATATACCTATCTGAGGCATTATCTTATGTAAAGTCATTTTGTATCTTGTTACACAACGTCTCCCTACAAATCATCTACTGGCGAATACAGTGGTTCAGATCCCCGGCTTCTTTCTCGAAGTTGGGGATCTCTCCTTCACGAATCATGTAGGATTGCTACGCCTAAATAATTCGCGAACTCCTGTAGAGACGCGATTCATCACGCCTCCACGCTAAAGGCACTTCAATTCTCGAATCCCACCTGAAAATGGGGATCTGGGGGATCTCACGTGTAATCCGACAAAAGTGAACTGGTATTGCTTACCGACTAAGGGAAACCACAAGTTCCAGTCGGTACAGTGGTTCCAGACCAATTACTGAGATCGCTAACAGAGATATTATTTGTAGACAGCGTTCCCGTTTCTATCTGGATCGCTCCTCCAAAACTGTCATTTAAGAAAAAGTTTCCAATCGTATTATTGCGGGGTTGGAGACAAATTGTATCGCCAGAACCGCTGGTTATTGCTTCGAGATCGCCGATTGCGCTGCCTGTTATGGTGTTAAGCCGGACTCCGGCAAAGATTTTAGCAGTATCGTAGCTGTTGAGGGAAAGCCCGGTAAAAGCATTATCTATAATTTGATTTGATTCACTGAGGAATTGAAGTTGGGCGTTTCCATTGATGCTGGTAAAAATTCCGTAAAATCCATTTTTAGAAATTTGCTGATTGTTAGAAATATTGACTGTTCCTATCGCTGCATCGGAAAGTGCGATATTCACTCCATTATCTTGATTTTCAGCAATGGT
>NZ_JACJOQ010000324.1:0-2078 GCF_014695635.1 Coleofasciculus sp. FACHB-712
GTCGGCGATATCAAGCGAGAGTATGCCGAACTAGATGATGCCATTACGAAGCTTGAAGATTTCAAAAAACTTGTTTTGGCATTTATTGATTACTGCCAACTCGACCCAGAAGCTGTTGAAATAGGAGTTCATCAAATTAGAACGACCTGTTCGCCAGATAATTATGGAAACCCTGCCCCTGAAGGGATTCATCGGGATGGGACTGATTTTGTCGGCATATTTTCTGTAGGGCGGGAAAATATTCAAGGTGGAGAAACCCATCTCTACAAATCCAAAAAGCATGACCCGGTTTTTTCTAAAGTTCTTCATCCGGGCGAACTGCTATTAGTCAACGATCGGGAATTTTTTCACTATACCACTCCCATTCAGCCACTATTTCATGGTGAAGGGACAAGGGACGTATTTGTTCTGACTTGCCCCAGCTTATTGACAAATTAAGAAGGAGAAGGATTGAATTTCTCAGTTTTAGCTGTGCCTTTTTAGTTACTGTTTTGAGGAGATTGCACGAGCGTCTCGGCATTGAGAGGTAGAGTCTCTAAACTTTCATATTAGCCATAGGGGCACGGCAACGCTGTGCCCCTACTTAAACTTAAACTGAGGGGATGTAAAACTTAGCCACTCCCCTATTTGCAGAAGCTAGCGGACAGACCTCAATTTCCTCGATTAGAGCCATATTCAGCATCCTTCGAGTTGAAGCTTTGTCTTCACTCTAAAATGCCAAATTTATGATAAATCAGAGCCATTTAAATGGCGGAAACCCTCAAACTGCTGGGTTCGCCCAAATTGCCTTTTAAAACAACACTCCGCTGATTGGCATCAAGGTGGCGCAGAATTTTGTAAATTGCCTCAATTTGCTCGGAGGCACCCGCTTTCTGAGCCAACTCAGTCAAAGAAAGGGGAGTGCCTTCCTCTTGTACTGCCTGCAAAACTCGTCTTTGCAAGTCGAGAATGGCGGCGGCAGCCTTTTTACCCGCTTCTACCCCTGGCTGGTGATAAGCATTGATATTGACCAGGAACCCATAAAGTCCAACAGCCCGGTCATACAAAGCAATTAAGGCACCTACCATGCGGGGATTTACCTGAGGAATCGTCACGGTGACAGAATCCCGCTGGTTTTCATACAAAGCTTGTCGGGTTCCCTGGAGTAAACCAGAAAGATAGTCGCCGGATGTGACTTCCGGCTCGACGAAGGGGGAGTTACCCTGCCGGTCTTTTAAGACTTCAATGAAAGTCAGGAAGAAATTCGGGACGCCCTCTCGCAACTGCTGCACGTAAGCGTGCTGGTCGGTTGAGCCTTTGTTGCCATAAACAGCAATCCCTTGGTAGACGATATTTCCGTCAAGGTCTTTTTCTTTGCCCAAAGATTCCATGACTAACTGTTGCAAATAGCGGCTGAATAGCAGCAGGCTGTCTTTGTAGGGCAACACCACCATATCTTTTTCGCCCTTGCCATTTCCGGCGAAGTACCAGCTCATCGCCAGTAGTGCAGCTGGATTTTTCTTGACTTGGGGCAGGCGAGTGGCAGTGTCCATTTCTTTGGCACCGGCAAGCATGGCGCGGATATCGATGCCCTGCAAGGCGGCTGGGAGCAATCCTACGGCTGACAGTTCCGAGGTACGTCCTCCCACCCAATCTTCCATTGGGAAGGTTGCCAACCAGCCTTCGGAGTTTGCCTGTCGATCTAATTTGCTGCCTTCCCCAGTGATGGCAACAGCTTGAGGGGAAAAGTTCAGATTCTGCTCAGCGAAGGCTTTTTGCACTTCTACCATGCCATTGCGGGGTTCTGGCGTTCCCCCTGATTTGGAGATGACTAAGACGAGGGTGCTGTTCAGCCGATCTTTGAGCTGGGAGAGGATACGGTCAATGCCCGCCGGATCGGTGTTGTCAATGAAGTGGATGGCGAGGGGCGGGAAGTCTGGGGCGATCGCTTGGGCGACAAATTGGGGACCGAGTGCCGATCCGCCAATACCGATGGAAACAATATCGGTAAACTTAGGAGCGTTGGGTGGATGAATTTCGCCGCTGTGGATTTTTTGGGCAAATGCTTCAATCTGCTCTAAAGTTTGGACAATCTGTTG
>NZ_JACJOQ010000325.1:0-3657 GCF_014695635.1 Coleofasciculus sp. FACHB-712
TGTCGCATTCTCAATCACTACGGGCCAACAGAAACAACGGTCGGCGTACTTACCTATCAGGTGGAGAGTGGGAACGTAGCTAATGTTTCAAAGACAGTTCCACTCGGTCGTCCTTTAGCAAATACCCAAATTTATATCCTAGATAATCATCTCCAGCCTGTGCCTATTGGTGTATCTGGCCAGATTTACATTGGTGGAGAGAGTTTAGCGCGAGGTTATTTAAACCAGCCGGAACTAACCGCCAAAAGATTCATTTCAGACCCATTTTTAAAGAATTCAGGAGTCATATCAAGTCCCCTTCATGAACCAGCATTTCCTCTGAATCCCACCTCGCCACAGCCTACGGCTCCGGCTCCCCTCTCCGCCTGCGGGGAGGGGTTGGGGGTGGGGTGCTTTCCTGATGCGGTAAACGGATTTGATATCAAAAGTCAGGAGTCAGAAGAAAACTCAAAACTCAAAACTCAAAACTCAAAACTTTATAAAACTGGAGACTTGGCTCGCTATTTACCGGATGGAAACATTGAGTTTCTGGGACGAATTGACCATCAAGTAAAAATCCGGGGCTTCCGCATCGAATTGGGAGAAATTGAGGCGGTGCTAAGGCAGCATCCCGCCGTAGAACAGGCTGTGGTTGTAGTTCGCGAGGATTTGCCTGGGGACAAGCGTTTAGTTGCTTATTCGGTTTTGAGTCAGCAGCAGGGGAGTAGAGAAGAAGCCAGTCAATCAAATCTAATGGGTGACTTACGTTCTTTTGTAAAAGCGAAGTTGCCGGAATACATGATGCCTTCAGCTTTTGTGATTTTAAAGACTCTGCCTTTAACTGCTAATGGGAAAGTGGATCGGAAAAAACTGCCAGTACCTGAGCAAATTCGACCAGAGTTAGCAGGAACGTTTGTTGCTCCCCGCACCAATGTGGAGGAGATATTAGCTGGAATTTGGGCTGAAGCCATTGGGATTGAACAAGTGGGCATTTACGACAACTTTTTCGAGCTAGGAGGACATTCGCTGCTAGCAACTCAGGTGATTTCCCGATTGCGTGACGCCTTTAATGTGGAGTTGCCTTTACGGCAGTTTTTCGACTTTCCTACTGTTGCGGATTTAGCAGTCGCGATCGCTCAAAAACTAGCTGAACAGACCGATGAGGAAATGATGGCTCAAATGTTAGCAGAGTTAGAGGAAATCTCGGAGGAAGAAGTTCGAGAAGTTTTGGCTAAGGAAGGAGTAGGCAAATGAGTAATTTAAGCGAAGCGAAGCGCGACGACTTCGTCGTTCGCATCGCCGGACTTTCTCCAGAAAAACGCGAGTTGCTGCTCAAACGGCTTAATCAGAAAAAAGAGCCGATAGCACCAACCCAAATCCCCCGCCAAAATCGGGAATCTAACTCGTTTCCCTTGTCATTTGCCCAACAGCGGTTGTGGTTTTTTGACCAATTAGAGCCAGGAAATACCAGCTATAACATCCCTGCGGCTGTGCGGGTTGAGGGAACGCTGGATGCGATCGCTCTGGAACAAAGTCTCAACGCAATTGTCGAACGTCATGAAGTCTTGCGAACTGCCTTCACGACAGTTAATGGGCAACCCGTTCAAGTCATTACCCCACAGTTGAAATTAACGCTTCCATTCGTCGATTTGCGGGAACTTCCCAACACCGAACGAGAGCAAGCAGTACGGCAATTCGCCACCGCAGAAGCGCAAAAACCCTTTGACCTCACACAGGCACCTTTGCTGCGAGTTAGCCTGCTGCATCTGAGCGAATTCGAGTATGTGGTGTTATTTACGATGCACCACATTGTTTCAGATGGGTGGTCAATGGGGATATTTATTCAAGAGTTAGTCACCTTTTATAAAGCTTTCTCTAGTAGCAAATTTTCACCCCTTCCTGAATTAAGTATTCAATATGCAGACTTTGCAGTTTGGCAGCGACAGTGGCTGCAAGGAGAAGTTTTAGAGTCTCAAATTGCTTATTGGAAAAAGCAATTGGGGGGCAATCTTCCTGTACTGGACTTGCCGACAAACAGACCGCGACCTGCGGTGCAAACCTTCCAAGGTGCAGAGGAAAAATTTGTTTTGTCCAAGGCGCTGACTGAGGCACTGACTAAACTAGGTCAGCAGCAAGGAGCGACTTTATTCATTGTTTTGCTGGCGGCGTTCAAAACATTGCTTTATCGCTACACGGGACAGGAGGATATTTTAGTTGGTTCGCCAATTGCCAACCGCAACCGTGCCGAACTAGAAGGAATTATTGGCTTTTTTGCGAATACTTTAGTTCTGCGGACTGATTTATCGAATAATCCTACTTTTAAGGAGTTGTTAGGACGGGTGCGCGAGGTGGCGTTGGGAGCATACAGCCACCAGGATTTGCCCTTCGAGAAACTGGTAGAAGTGTTGCAGCCGGATCGGGATTTGAGCCGTAATCCGCTGTTTCAAGTGTTATTTGCTCTCCGTAATGTGCCGACACAAACTTTAGAATTGCCGGGAATTTCTCTCAGTCTTGAAGAGATGGAGAGTCAAACGGCAAGATTTGATTTGGTACTCAACTTATCTCAGGAAGCAGGAGGTCTTACAGGAGTATTTGAATACAACAAAGAATTGTTTAATGCCAGCACCGTACAGCGGATGGCAGGACATTTTCAAACGTTGTTAGAAAGTATTGTTGCCAATAGCGATCGCTCTATCTCCACTTTGCCATTTTTAACGCAACCCGAACGGCATCAGTTGTTAGTGGAGTGGAACAATACTCACACGAACGACTCGACGGATCGCTGTCTGCACCAGTTGTTTGAAGAACAAGTGGAACGAACACCAGACGCGATCGCCATTGTTTTTGAAAACCAGCAACTCACCTATGCCGAACTGAATGCCAAGGCAAATCAACTAGCGCATCATCTACAAAAACTCGGCGTGAAGCCAGAAGTTTTAGTGGGAATTTGTGTAGAACGTTCCCTAGAAATGGTCGTGGGATTGCTGGGCATTCTCAAAGCAAGTGGAGCCTACCTACCCCTAGATCCAGCCTATCCCCCAGAGCGTCTTGCTTTCATGTTAGAGGATGCTCAAGTTTCGGTGTTATTAACCCAAAAGCGGCTGTTAAATACCCTACCCTCGCATAATGCCGAGATTGTATGCTTGGACGATTGGGAAAGCCTACAAATCGGCAGTCCAAATTCAGTTAAAAATTCCTCCAACTTAGCTTACGTTATCTACACTTCCGGCTCAACCGGACGACCCAAAGGCGTACAAATTTCCCACGCCTGTGTAGTCAACTTTCTAATTTCCATGCGCCAGCCACTAGGAATAACCCAGCCAGATATTTTATTGGCTGTCACCTCCTTATCTTTTGATATTGCGGCGCTGGAAATATTCCTCCCCATAACTGTAGGATCTCGCGTTGTCGTAGTACCCCGTGAAATTGCCTCTGACGGCGCACAGTTGTTAACAACATTAACCAATTCTGGGGCGACCATCATGCAAGCAACGCCTGCTACTTGGCGACTGCTTTTGGCAGGGGGATGGCAGGGTAGTAAGGGCTTGAAAATCCTCTGTGGTGGCGAAGCCTTACCGCGACAACTCGCCGCTCAATTGCTCGTACGAGGCGATCGCTTGTGGAACTTGTACGGTCCCACCGAAACCACGATTTGGTCTACTATCTATCCGGTTGAAA
>NZ_JACJOQ010000326.1:0-3758 GCF_014695635.1 Coleofasciculus sp. FACHB-712
CGCGAAATTCAAAAAAGTATAGGGTAAGGCAAATATAATTCCACAAGCTGCACGCCATCGACTCCAAGAGAACACGGCTCGTGATGTAGGATATATCCTCCAGAAACGATTGACTGCACACACCATTTCATCGCCCAATCCGATGACTTCATGCCACCAACCGGCAGGAATATAAAGTGTTTCACCTTGCTCAAGGATTACTTCGCATTTATGCTGGAGTGCCTGCTTGAATTTTGGCATTGTTTTAAAGTCAGGGTTTTCCAGATCCACCTGACTAAACCAAGAACGCAATTTCAATCCGTGGCGCAAATGAATATACACCGGAAATGGATAGAGATTGTATGTCTCTGAGGGTGGAAAAAACACTATTTTTTTAGCACCATGCAGTTGCATCAGCGTGCCGTCCACTGAGTCATAATGTAAGCCTGAGCGATGACCTCCCGGAGCTACATAAATGTTCAGTTCGCTCGCAGGTTTCGTTAAACCTAGCCGAGAGCCAATGATTTTTAAAGACTGGGTATTAGCAAGCGGGGTATTTTTGAGGGGACATTTTCCTAGGTTAATGTCATTTTCATGAGCCTTATGGTTACGCAACATCTCTGCATATTCTGTGAATGGCATACTTTGCAGATTTACGCCACTGCCGATGCTTTTCCATTTGCGCTTTTCCTGCTTTTCCCTTTCCCGCCCTGGATTTCGGAAGATTAACTCTTGGCTGCCAAACTTTTCACATAAATAGTCTAAATTCCAGTCACCTTCACTTTCCAATAAGCCCGTAATGATAACAGGAGTTCCGGTTTTTTGATATTTTTCAAAAAATATTTCTGGTGTTACCGATGAAATATCCACTCGTTCGATTGGCTTGACCCGCTTTTCCAAGTCTAATTTTATGACATTTTCCGATTTGGTTTCCATACCCATCTCCTCACCTATTTTGAGTCAATAATAGTTGGATATATAATCATAATTCATTTATGAAAGCTTAGATATCTCTTTTCTCTCTTCCTTAGCGCTCTTGGCGTCTAAGTGCTATCGCTAACAGGAGGCTAACGCCAACGCGGTTCATAAAATTTACAACTCCTATAGAACTGCTATAACTGTCCCCAAAAAAGCTTCGTTTTCATCGCTCATTAGTCATTAATAAAGACATTATGAATAATAACTACTAGCGAAGTTTAGCATTTAGTTTGGAGAAAAAGAAAAAATCTGCTTTAATCGACATCTAGTTATTCTTGCTAATGGATCTAATGCACTAATGGCAAATCTATTGCTACCAGTTTTGACAACAATTGCTGAACGTGCCAGGGCGAATTTTGTGAAAAAAACTCGCCGGACTTCTGCTGTACAGGAGCAGTTATTAAAGGAGCTATTGCAAGCTCATAAAGATACCGAATTAGGTCGCAAATATGGACTGAGAGATATCAGAACAATCGAGCAATTTCAACAACAGATTCCGATTCTGCCTTACAGCAGCTATGAACCCTATACTGAACGCATTGCCCAAGGTGAAAAAAATATTTTAACGCCAGATCCGGTCGTTTATCTCAATACGACCAGTGGCTCGACGGGAAATCAGAAATTAATCCCGGTGACTCAGCGATTTCAGAACTCGTTGGGATGGGCGAATCTGACTTGCATCGGCTTTTTAGGTGAGGCGCTGCGTTCGCAAGATCGAAAATTTGGCAAACTGTTAGTCACCAACACCGCCCAAATAACGGGACGTACCAGTGGTGGGATTGAATATGGGCCGGGAGGTACAGGCGTCCTCCGCATGGGCAAATTTCTCTACGAACAACTCTTTGCCCATCCTTACGAAACCCTACAAGCGGCGGATAGTATCACCCGCCATTATCTTTGCTTCTTATTTGCCCTGCGCGATCGCTCGATGCGCGGAATCGGAGCCAATTTTCCCATGCTCATCCTGCGAATCTGCAACTATTTAGAACGCTACGCGGAAGATTTGATCCGAGACATCGAAACCGGAACCATTGCCAGTTGGTTAACACTCGAACCCGAACTTCGAGCCAAATTGGAACGGCAATGGTCAGCAAATCCAGGTCGCGCTGCTCAATTGCGGGAAATCCTAAAATCAGAGGGACGGCTTACCCCGAAACTAGCATGGCCTGAGCTATCTTTTACCGCCACCGCGCGGGGAGGAACCTCAGATTTTTACTTTGAGCGATTTCCCAGCTACTTTGACGACATCCCTAGCTTTGGGGCTGTTTTCGCCTCCGCTGAAGGCACCTTTAGTATTTACCACGACCTCAACAACGATGGCAGCATCTTAGCCATTGAAGCAGGCTTTTTTGAATTTATCCCGCAAGACCAGTGGGAAGTAGAGCATCCCAAAACCTTACTTGCCACGGAAGTGAAGGCGGGAGAACTTTACCGGATTCTGATGACCAACTATAGCGGCTTCTACCGTTACGATATTGGTGATGTTGTAGAAGTGCTGGGTTTTTACGAGCAGGCTCCTCTGATTGTATTTCGTCACCGTCGAGGCGGGATCTTGTCTTCCACGACGGAGAAGACGACCGAATTTCATGCCACTCAGGTGATGCAAAGCCTGCAACAAGAATTTAGCTTGCCACTAGAGGATTTTTGTATCACTTTGTCCGAAAATGAGTTCCCCGCCCATTATCTCGTGAATATTGAACTCGTTAGCGGTCATATTTTGAGCGAGCGCCTCGCTTTTTTAACCAGCTTTGACCGTAAACTCAAGGAAATTAACGTTTACTATCAATCCAAACGCAAGGATCAGGTGCCTCCTCCCCGACTGCGAATTCTGGCTCCTGGCAGCTTTGCCAAAGTTCGCCAACGTCAAGTAGAAAGGGGAATTCCGGATTCTCAACTAAAATTTCCCCATATTAGCGAAGATCGGAATTTTCTAGCTGGACTGGAAGTGGAGCAAGAGGTTAGACTTCCAGAGGATCGCGATTAAATTTGTCTTTGCTACCAAAGAAAAGCAGCAATCCTGCCACCATCGAGACACTCGCTGCCCCATAAAAGACCCCTGGCAAGCCGCCATAATTGATCGCTGGCCCCAGGAGAATCGGGGAGAGGAACTGTCCGAGGAAACCGGCACCCGTTCCGATTGCCAGCACGCTAGACCGGAGTTGTGAGGGGGCGAGATCGGCTAAAGCGCTATAGAGGTTGGGTAGCACAATCCCAAATCCCACCCCGAAGAGTAC
The DNA here is from genome assembly GCF_014695635.1 of Coleofasciculus sp. FACHB-712. Classification (NCBI taxonomy): domain Bacteria; kingdom Bacillati; phylum Cyanobacteriota; class Cyanophyceae; order Coleofasciculales; family Coleofasciculaceae; genus Coleofasciculus; species Coleofasciculus sp. FACHB-712. Next base: position 3,192 of record NZ_JACJOQ010000326.1, read on the forward strand.
CGCTGTTATCAAAATCCAGAGGAGTTGGGACAGCAGTGGGATGGTTGCCAAGGTTAATGCCATCAGTGCAAATCCGGTTGCAGTGGCTCGATTTAAACCGAGTCGCTTGGCGAGTCCCTTCGCAGCAAAAGCGGAGACAGCCGCTGCCCCAACTGCCCGCGATGCCAGGACAATCCCATTGAGAGATGCTCCTGCCCCTATCGTTGCCTTGAGGTAAAGGGGTGCGTAAATAACGACGGCATACATTGCCACTGAGGCTAAGCAAAGGGTGAGCAACAACTGCAAGGCGTGGGGCTGTCCGATGATTTTACCCAACTTTTGGTTGGAATCGGTGGCGCGTTCTTTAACCCGAAGCTTCGGTGGCTTTTCTTTCAAAATTAAAGCAACCAAAAACGCTAGCGGCAACCCTAGCCCATACAGATAAAAAGCATATTGCCAGTGAGTGGCACCAACCCAGCCCCCTAAAAGCGGAAAAGCAATACCAGTCAGAGTTAGGGTACTGGTTGCGTAACCTAAAGCTTGCGATCGCGCTTCGCCTTCATACATATTTCCCAGCAAGCCCAGACT
>NZ_JACJOQ010000327.1:0-3830 GCF_014695635.1 Coleofasciculus sp. FACHB-712
AATACCGCTAACACGGCTCTAGTGTGGCACGATGGGCGGCTGCTAGCGCTTTGGGAAGGAGGCGAACCTCACGCGATCGAAGTTCCCAGTTTAGAGACATCAGGTGCTTACACTTACAATAGCAAGCTGGTTTCTGCCTTCACCGCCCATCCGAAGGTCGATGCCGAAACGGGCGAGATGATGTTTTTTGGCTACTCGTTTGCCCCACCGTACCTGAAATACAGCGTCGTTTCAGCGGAGGGTGAGCTGTTGCGAACCGTTCCCATCGACTTGCCGATGGGGGTGATGATGCACGATTTTGCCATCACCGAACACTACACAATCTTTATGGATCTGCCGCTAACTTTCAGCATGGCACGAATGCAGCAGGGTAAACCACCATTGATGTTTGAGCGCGATCGCCCTAGTCGTTTCGGGATTGTCCCCCGTCATGGCGATAACAGCAACATCCGCTGGTTTGAAAGTCCCCCCTGCTACGTCTTCCATACTCTCAATGCCTACGAGGAGGGAGATGAAGTAGTGCTTGTCGCTTGTCGCATGAGTTCCACCAGTGTTTTAACGACTGATATGACCCCCGGAGAAAATGAGGGAGACGCTGGTCGTTTGTACCAATGGCGCTTTAACCTCAGCACGGGTACGGTAAAGGAGGAAATGCTGGATGATGCGCCATCAGATTTCCCCCGCCTGAACGAACAGCGAATGGGACGACCGATGCGCTACGGTTATACGGCAAAGATGGCAAATAATCCGATGCCTCTATTTGAAGGGGTCATCAAGTATGACTTTAAGAATGGTAAGTCCGAAACTCACGAATTCGGACGGGGACGCTATGGTGGCGAAGCGGTATTTGTTCCTCGTCCCGATGCGACTGCTGAGGATGACGGTTGGCTAATGACTTTTGTCCATGATGATGAAGCAGACACTTCGGAACTGGTGGTCGTAAATGCCCAAGACGTGACATCTGAACCAGTAGCGCGTGTCCTCATCCCCCAGCGGGTGCCTTACGGTTTCCACGGTGCATGGGTTTCTGAGGAACAGTTAAGCGCTTCTGTCTAATTTGTGGTGAGATGCGATCGCATTCTTGAAATCGTCAAAGATGCGATCGCCCATTGTCCTGTTCGCACTCAAACTCTAATTTTCTATCTCTTTAGCCGCCTCCCGCAGAATCGGCTTACCCATTGCCTTCTCAATCCGATCTAAAAGTGCATTTTTTCTAGCTTGGAAGAAGGCATCAAAATTATCTGTGCGTAAACTAGCTGGATCTATAACGTGCGATCGCAAAATCTCATTCAGATTGTCTTCTAAGATGTCGGATTTCTTCTCAATATCGGTTAAGTAGATGCTTGGTGCTTTACCTCCAATCATCTTATTAGTTTTGGCTGAAAGTGGGGTTTTGTTGATCGCGCAGTCGTAAACCTCGGCTGCAATGCCGTTGTGGTGGCACCAGTGTCGCGGAAAAATGTGATGGATATCAATAGATTCATTAAACTCCATCAGAGTGTCAATGGGATAACTTGTAAAGAAGTCGCAACCACCATCCCTCAACAATAAAGCAGATAAGCCTTTATAAGCAGCACTTCTGCGAGTATAGAGACTCAAAAGACGGTCAGGAGCAAAGTTAGCATCTCTGATTGTGTCAGGTTCAGCACCACAACCATTAATCCAGTCCCGTACTTGTGGTACATCTTTTGCTAAACGACTTTCAATGGCACTATTGTAAAGTTCTCCAAAAACTCCACACCAATACCAATTAGCTAATTTTGCAATTGCTCCCGTACCAATAACGCAATCGCCAAGTGCCGCGAAGATAGCTGCAAGGGCTGTAAGCTGAGTTTGATAAGGCAGTTCGCGATCGCTAAATATCTTTTGTGTGTGGAGAAATTTTGCCGCTTGCTCGAAGCCTAAAGTAACTAAATCAGCCCATTCCTTGTATTGCTCTAAGCTCAGGTTTAGAACATCCTTGCGCTTACAGCTTACTGAGGATTTGTCAAGGGTAGCAAGTAATGTCACCGCCTGTAAAAAATCTGTGTTTTCAATATCTCTTAGTACCTGATGGATCTTCAGTGCCTTCTCTCGTGTTGCCCAATCTTCTCGGAGGTTGAACTTATCGGCTGCAAAAGTTGCTGTGACTAGCTCAAAAACAGTAAGAGATACACCACCTGTATTCATTTTTTCAAAAACTTGACATACTGCCTCTCTTGGTGTTTCCTTGTGCAGCAAAATAACTGGTACATCGTAATGCTCAAACTGCTTTACAATGTCATTATTAAATTTATTAACAAGCTTGACTTTTTCCTTTTGGTAGTCCCAGTATTCGTTATAACTGGTCATCCAATCGGAGGAGTAAAAAGTTTGCGAAATCGGGAACATTTCATTTTGGTACTCTTTTTCAGAAGTTGAGTAATCCGCCACAATTTCTTTACGAAAATTGCGGATTATCTTGTCCTCTGGAACGCTAACAATAGCTTCCTCTCGGTCAATAGTTGGGTCGAGTGCTTTGGCAATGTTAATGTAATACCATCGGTAAATTTCTTTACCTCGTGTATCTTTTGTTTTAACTGCTTTTCCTGATAGCAATGTCTGAAAAAGCGAGGTCAAGCGCTGCTGCCCATCTAGAATTAGTTCCTCTGGTTCTGTCGGATTATTCAGTGTCACTCCTTCAATCGGACGAGGTTGGAATCGCACATCAGGGTTGCCTGTTTCGAGCATCATCACTGCTCCAATTGGGTAAGAAAGTGAAATGCTGGCTAACAAGCTGCATACTTGGTCATCGTTCCAAACCCAGCTACGCTGAAAGTCTGGCAGTTGAGCTTTTCCCTCTTTAGTGCTTCGCAACAGGTCAAGTAATGGGATACTCTTGCTATCAAAGTTCTTAACTGGTGGCATATCATTTCTAGTAGTGATTGCAGCAGAGCTAATCAGAAAGCTCTATTTAAAGTATTCCCAAGAGCAAGCTCCAGCTAACAGTAACAAAAAGTTAACAAAGCACTCAGGTAGAGGTTGATGGGTTGGCGTTAGCGAAGTGTGCGCTCTCTTGTCATAGCTTTCAAAATGCGATCGCTACAGTTAAAACAACCGCAAGCTCTCAACACAGCAGTATGGTACAAAAACTACCAACCGATGCCGCGCCAGCTATCAAATGAGGAACGCTGCTGCGAGAACGAGAAATTAATCCCAAAGAGTTGTAAAGCGCGATCGCTCTGTTGATATTGCATCCTGGATATTCCGACAAACTGCATTGGCAATGGTTACTGACTTATCGGCATCTCAATGATAAATTCAGTACCAAGACCTGAAGAAGAAACACAACTGAGCTTTCCATTATGTTTGTCTACCACGATCTGGTAGCTAATGGATAATCCCAAACCAGTACCAGAACCTACAGGCTTGGTCGTAAAAAATGGGTCAAATATTTTCTTTTTTACATCCTCAGTCATTCCCGATCCATTGTCAGCAATTCTAATTCTGACTGAATTAGAAGAAGCCATTTCTGTGTAAATACTAATAGTAGGCTTTTTATCAGATACTTCTCCAGAGTTTCTTATTTCCTCTAAAGCATCGATTGCATTACTTAGAAGATTCATAAATACCTGATTTAGCTCAGAAGCGTAACAAAAAATTCGTGGCAGTTGACCGTAATTTTTGATTACTTCAATACCAGAATGCAAACTATCTTTCTTGAGCCGATGCTGCAAAATCAGCAAAGTAGATTCGATGCCCTCATGGATATCAACTGGTTTCATTTCAGCTTGATCCAGCCGTGAAAAATTCCGCAAGCTAAGGACAATATCTCTGATGCGCTCTGCCCCTACTTTCATGGAATCAAAAAG
>NZ_JACJOQ010000328.1:0-2754 GCF_014695635.1 Coleofasciculus sp. FACHB-712
ATTGCGTGCTAATTGTTACTGCATTGATGCGAAAACTCTTGAGCATTGACTTAGAAAATCAGCGGGTTGTGGTGCAGCCAGGAGTAATTAATAACTGGGTAACGCAAGCCGTTAGCGGTGCCGGATTTTACTATGCGCCTGACCCTTCCAGCCAGATTGTATGCTCGATTGGCGGTAACGTTGCAGAAAATTCTGGAGGCGTCCATTGTCTTAAATATGGGGTCACCACCAACCACGTTTTAGGTTTAAAATTAGTTCTCCCCGATGGCTCTATTGTAGACGTGGGAGGACAAATTCCCGAAATGCCTGGTTACGATTTAACGGGTTTATTTGTTGGTTCTGAAGGCACGCTAGGTATCGCTACAGAAATTACTTTGAGAATTCTTAAGACCCCGGAATCTATTTGCGTTCTTTTAGCAGATTTTACCAGTGTCGAAGATGCTGGAGCCGCTGTATCAGATATTATCAGCGCTGGAATAATTCCAGGCGGTATGGAGATTATGGATAATATCAGCATCAACGCTGTCGAAGATGTTGTAGCAACAGGTTGTTATCCTAGAGATGCTGCCGCTATCTTGTTAGTTGAAATAGACGGCTTAGAAGTGGAAGTGGCGGCAAATAAACAGCGTATTGCGGAAATTTGCACCACCAATGGAGCGCGTAGTATCACCACGGCAAACGAGCCAGAAACCCGTCTAAAACTCTGGAAAGGACGGAAAGCAGCCTTCGCAGCAGCAGGCAAACTCAGCCCTGATTATTATGTCCAAGATGGGGTAATTCCCCGGACTCAAATGCGATTTGTACTGCAAGAAATTGAAGCATTGAGTCAAAAGTACGGCTATCGTATTGCTAACGTCTTTCATGCTGGAGATGGCAATCTTCACCCACTCATTCTTTATGATAATTCAATTCCTGGAGCGTTGGAACAGGTGGAAGAATTAGGCGGGGAAATTCTTAAACTTTGCGTAGAAGTAGGCGGAAGCCTTTCTGGGGAACACGGGATTGGTGCGGATAAAAAATGCTATATGCCGCAAATGTTTACCGAAACGGATCTAGAAACAATGCAATGGGTGCGCCAAGTATTTAATCCCAAAGGTTTGGCTAATCCGGGTAAAATATTTCCTACTCCCCGCACCTGTGGCGAAGCTTCACACGCTCAGTCTCAAAAGCAGTTTGAGTCAGTTGATGTATTTTAATTCATTAACCAAGAGCAAATGATTCGCTAAGAATTTTGGGGAAATATGCGATCGCGCTACAATCTAGACACAGAAAGATGCTCTAATTTGCAATCTAGATGGGAGTCTTTACTACAACCGTTTCAGGTTGAGCAAAAGATTGCTCAGAAAGTGTTGCTTGACTTATTCAAGGCTTACTCCAGTGATGGTAGACATTATCATACTTTGGAGCATATAGAACAAGTTTTAGCAACGCTTAACGATTTGCGATCGCTATCCCAAAACTATGCAGCAATTGAATTTGCAGCTTGGTTTCACGATGCAGTTTATAACCCAAAAGCTAACGATAATGAGGAAAAAAGTGCAGAATATGCAGCGATGATTTTGAAAGGGTTAGACATTCCCTCATCAACTATAGAGGTTGTATATTCTTTAATTAGAAAAACCAAATACAATCAAAATATAGACGGTATTGATAGCAAAATTTTTCTAGATGCAGACCTTTCTATATTAGGAGCATCGGCTACTAAATACAGAATATATGCTCAAGCAATTAGAAAAGAGTATTTATGGGTCTCTTCCACAAAATACAGAACAGGTAGGAAACAAGTATTGCAGAGCTTTTTAAACCGAGAACGAATATATTTTACTGAAAAAATGTTTGTTGCTCTAGAACAACAAGCTAGGCAAAATATTAAAGAGGAAATGGAATTGTTATGAAAAACTGTAAGAGCGCTCGCTCAATCCGGTGAAGTTCTTCTAGAGCCAAGGATGCTGGTGCTATTCAGAAAAATAAATATGGGAAAAAACTAAAAATAAATTTCAGACAAAATGCGAATTTGCTTTATTGGTGACTCTTTTGTAAACGGAACTGGCGATCCAGAGTGCCTCGGTTGGACGGGAAGAATTTGTGCAGCAGCACGAAAGCAAGGTTATGACATTACTTATTACAATCTTGGGGTACGGCGGGAAACCAGCGCGGATATTAGATCCCGTTGGCTAGGTGAGGTTACTTGTCGCTTACCTAAAGAATATGATGGCAGGATTGTCTTCTCGTTTGGTGTAAATGACACCACCCTGGAAGATGGGAAGACTCGTGTGGAGTTAGCGGATTCCCTAGAAAATTGCTGTGCAATTCTTGAAGTTGCAAGGCAAACATTTCCAGTCTTGATGGTGGGAGCGCCACCCGTTGCAGAGATTGAGCAAAATTTGAGGATCGCTGGTTTGTCTGAGCAGGTAGCTCGTTTATGTAGCGATCGCAATGTGCCTTATTTAGATGTTTTTACTCCTTTACAGGCGTCATCGGTGTGGATCGGTGAGGCAACAGCGAATGATGGCGCTCACCCCGGTGCTGCCGGTTATGCCGAATTTGCTCACTTAGTACAAAGTTGGTCTGCGTGGTTATCGTGGTTAAAATAGCTCAACTCACATCTTGCGCCAAGCTCTCCGAATGGAAAGGCGATCGCATTCTAGCTAGGAAAGCGCGAACCAACTGAAAATAAAGGGTTTTGTAACCTGCTCCCAGCAGGTTTTGTTTGTGTAACTGTGTTTCAACAGCCTAGAGCAAGATGTAACTTTA
>NZ_JACJOQ010000329.1:0-3866 GCF_014695635.1 Coleofasciculus sp. FACHB-712
TGAGAGATTTTCATCCCCGCCATCAGTGGCGGCAATGTGCGGGAATAACGAGTCAGTTTGCGACTTAGCTGTTGCGCGTCTTGAGTCGTTTCTCCTTTTTCTGCGGCTTTGATTTTCTGCCAATTTTCGTGGACTTCCTCAGCAGTTTCGACTTCAACCTCTCCAAAGACATGAGGATGACGGCGGATCAGCTTTTGAGTCAGCCCCTGAACGACATCGGTTAAGCTAAATTGCCCGGATTCGCTAGCAATCTGCGCTTGCAGCATCACTTGTAGCAATAAGTCCCCCAGTTCTTCAGCGATCGCATCTTTATCCCCAGTGCGAATCGCATCTACGACTTCATAAGCTTCTTCGATGACATACGGGGTGAGGGTTTGGGGAGTCTGCGCTAAATCCCACGGACAACCTCCATTGGGCGATCGCAACTGGGCAACAATCTCAATCAACTGTTGCAGGGCTTCTAGTGCAGTTTGAGGCATGGGATGAGCAGATTCTGGGGAATTTGGCATAAACGAAAATTCAGTTTGTCTTTCGATCTTACCTTCGCGTCCTCTGCGTCTTGGCGGTTGGTTTCTTGACTCTACGCTGACTCACTTTGCCGGTTCGCTTCCGAGTCTTCACTCGCTTAGGCATCACCGCCTTCAATCCACTTTTTTTAAACCGCTTGTAGGCAGAACCCCCCCAGTCACTGAATGAGTGACTCATTGCACCCAATTCCAAACCCACAAACAGCGCCATCCATTCAGCCGGATATTGAGTAAGCGATCGCTGCACCTGATTCGCTATCACCTGCCAAGTCCATCCGACACCCCAGACCAGCTGTAGTATCCCCAATATCAACAATCCCACGAGAAAGAGCCAGCAGGCGAGATAGAGCGATCGCACGATTGTCCCAATTGCTAACCCGTGGGAAAAAACCGAGCGGTGGCGTAAACTCTTTTGGTAGGGTATCCAAATCCACCGCAACCAACCCCAGCGCTGATAAGGACGGGAGTTTAGATCCAAGTCAGGGCTAAACATTAGCCCGCTGAATAAAAATCCTCCGGAAACAATTAACGTCAGATCGCCACTGCGAGTCAGCCCGAACGTCATGCCAGCCACCCAAGGCAAGCACCATAAAGTAATGCGATCGTGCGTCCGACCAGAGGGCATCCGTTAAATTTGAGATTTTTTAAAATTTATTCTGTTTGAATAGTAGCAGCAGCAGCGTAATCTGCTATTATCTAAAAAGTGTCTGAATTTGGGCGGTTAGCTCAGTTGGTAGAGCGCCTGCCTTACAAGCAGGATGTCACTGGTTCGAGTCCAGTACTGCCCATTAAAAATTGTATAGTGACTAACTATCTGTCATTCGTGACAGATTAATGTCATTAACCCAAATTCAGCTTCATCCAGATTCGTTTGGAGAAGCTAAGCGATGCGAGAATCTCGTCACTAAAATAGCACATTATGGCACCGAGCGATTGGGGTCGCCTGTTGTGCTATCTTCGAGCGATCGCATTTGGCGCACACTTAGCGATCACATTCATCAACACTTACGAGAGAACTTCAGAAGCTTTAAGCCTTAGATGGATTGGTCTGAGGATTCATCTAGAAAGTGGCTCAAAAATGCTAATCGGTGTTATGTCCTTTAGAGAAAACTGTGGGCAACAGCGTAAAGAGAAGCTATCCTGTAGGGAATCGCTTTTGCTGGAGGGTTGGCTCGATCTCCTTATGAAAGTTAGGGAAGTGATTAAGCCAATAGAAGAAGATGGTTGGTATCGGGAGAGAAATAGGAGCAACCATCGTCAGGTCAAGCATCCAACCAAGCCATGTTTATTCACGATTGGAGGGAAACCGTCTGATGATGCGAGTACCTGAGACTTATCGGTAGGTTACAAAATAGCAAATCTATGTCAGTATCTAAAATTTCTACTACATCTGAAAGTTTAGTCAACTGGCTAACTACCTCAGGAATTAAGTGTGCAATTACAAAAAAACGTACTTTTTTAATGCTGGCTGCCAACTTGCTCTTGGTTAATCCCGTGCAGGTAACTCCTCTGTGGAAAGCATGGCTGAAGTTAGGGTGGCGTATTATATCAACTATCTTATGGGGAATCCTGTTTCTCGTGATTCTATCCTCTCTTGGAAGATCCTTTGCATTTGGAAGTACACTTGTTCCAACTTCTGTAACGGGCACTTTTGGAGTTATAGATAGTAGTCCTGTTATTGCTGTAAAAGGAGAAAAATTTACAGCAGATATTAATGCTGCTTTAGTATCAGCTAGAGAATCAGCTCTTAAAACTGCATCGAATGAATTAGACTCGTGGATTGCTGGGTTAATGTATCGGGTTGATGTTCCAAGTCAGGATAACGATTTTTTAGATTGGTATTTTGGGTATTGGACTCAGCAGAAGTTTGGTTTAGATGGAACACTACAGGCAGGGAAACGGCTCTTTAAAAAAAATCTTCCAACTGCAAAGGAAAAAATTCAAGAAGAGGTTCTGAAAGAATTTACAAGCCGGGTTTTTAGACCTGAGATTGCTAAACTTGAACTCAAGAATATTTCTAGAGATATCTCACAAATTTATATCAGTGAGTTACAACAAAAGTTAGAGAGAATTCGTACTGAACATAGTATTCCAAAAGCAGATTGGGAAGAATATTTGCATAGTGTCACGGTAGTTGTGACCAATATCGAAGGAAGGGAAGTTCCGCTACAACTAAAAGCTTTCACGATTGCAGGCTTAGGCGGTACAGCATTATTAGCAAAGGCGGCTGTTGTAGCAATTGAGAAGGTAACAGCAAAAGTAGCAACTAAAGTTGTTGCTAAAGCAAGTGCAAGCTTCTTAAGCAAAGCGGGAGCTTTAGTCGGTGGGGAATTGCTTGGTCCCGTAGTGACTGTAGCGATCATTGCATGGGATGCATGGGATATCCACAAGACAGAGGTAAACTATAGACCTATTCTGAAACAGAATATTGAAGATTACTTCAACTCGATGAAAAGAGACATTTTGAATGATGAGGAAAATGGGATTCAAAAAGTAATTGTGGATATTGAAAACAGTGTAAAGAGAGGAATAAATGGTTTTCGCTTACCATTGCTGAACCTACGCTAGAAATTGAAAAAAACTATGAACCTCAGCTTAATGATTATCAAATACTTTTTTCTCCGCTCGTCGGGGGGCTAACAAATTAGTGCAGCGGACGGCGGTTTCGAGCTTTGGCTGTGTTTTTTGGATTATCTGCCGCCCCTGGCTTGCGCTGTTAATTGATCAAAATACTTCGATCGAATGGCTTTGTGATAAGGCAGTCATCTCCACAAAAGGCAACCGACACCAATGACAGCAGCTATCCTCCCACAATGCCGAAATCTTAAACCTCGCTCCACACCTGGGACACTGCGACAACAAGCTCACCTGATGCTGCTCATACCCTGCCGTTAACTTAAACTGTCACTCCCTTCGATGACACGGCAACTCTGCATAATGAGAGGCGAAATCGCTCATTCACCATTCACTCCCTCCCAACTTTGACCGCATCGCTTGCCACGCCTCAATGTGTTGCTGTAACTGCTGTGTGGGCGATCGCATTTTTCCTGATAGTGCGATTGCGGTTAACCCAGCACGGGAACCGCAGGATTCATCGGTTGAGGTCGAGTAGAGCTAATTTTAGACACGGCTAAAGATTGCGATCGCACTCTGGCATCGCAATTAATTTACAATAATTTACTCAGCGGGTAGCCTATAAAAGGACACGCTTGGCGCAACCTGCACAGAGAACCAACGCCCAAACAGCAGGCATTCTTGCGATCGAGTTGATCCCTATTCCCTCTACAATTGAACAATTCAGAATGTCCAGCAGGACTTGCTTTTGCGCGAGAGGGAAAA
>NZ_JACJOQ010000033.1:0-6280 GCF_014695635.1 Coleofasciculus sp. FACHB-712
TTTGCCGAAGTGCGCGTCGATCCTGACTTTGGCGAAGTGCGCGTAACCCGCTTTGTGGGAGCCTTTGGGGTGGGACAGGTAATCAACCTCAAAACAGCGCGATCGCAAATGATCGGCGGTATCGTCATGGGGCTAGGTATGGCGCTACTAGAGGAAACGGTGACAGACTCCCGTACCGGACGCATCGTCAACGCCAATTTGGGCGAGTACCACGTACCTGTCAACGCAGACATCCCCGCAATTGAGTCGTACTTCGTCGAAGAAATCGACCCGTACATTAACCCGATTGGAGCCAAAGGCGCAGGCGAAATTGGCATCACTGGCGTGGCGGCGGCGGTGGCAAACGCTGTCTATCACGCCACCGGGAAGCGCATCCGCGACCTCCCGATTACGCCGGATAAGTTGCTGTAATCTGTCTTAGCACCTAACCCCCCATCCCCTTCCCTAATAGGGAAGGGGAGCCATATTCAAAGTCCCTCTCCGAGTCGGAGAGGGGTTTGGGGAGAGGTCAGCCCGTATTGGCTCAAACTGCAAAGCGCTATATGAAAGAATTACAGGAGATTGTTGCCGCATTTGCAAAAGCCAAAAATTGCGGCAAGACAGTAGCGATCGCCACCATTGTCAAAGTCAGTGGGTCTACCTACCGGCGACCGGGCGCTCGAATGCTGATAACACTAGAGGGTCAGAGAATCGGCTCGATTAGCGGCGGCTGTCTGGAGAATGACGTTTTTGAACGCGCTCAACAGGTCATCGTGTCCGGTCAACCCATGTTGGTGAACTACGATACGACCTCCGACAATGACATCGTCTGGGGGCTGGGACTCGGTTGCAAGGGAATGGTACAGGTGTTGATTGAACGCCTAATTCCAGAAAACGAGTTAAGTCCGATGACCTTTCTGGCAGAGTGTCTGCATCGGCGGCAAGTCGGAGTTCTCGCAACAATATTTCACATTGAAGGTCAAATAAAGGCACAAGTCGGAACCCATTTAATGCTGCATCAAGATGGCACGATTTTCAGTAACCTCGAAGATGCACATTTGAGTGCAGACATACTCGAAGATGCCCGTGAAGTGCTTGATAAAAATTGCTCGCTTTTTAAAGCGTATCCCTTACTGGGAGGGAAAGCCGAAGTTTTTATCGAAGCGATTCAGCCACCTGTCTCGCTGGTCATTTTTGGAGCAGGTGACGATGCTATCCCGGTTGTACGCTTGGCGAAAGAATTGGGATGGTGCGTAACAGTCGTTGATAGCCGACCTGCCAATGCAAAATCAGACCGATTTCCCAGCGCCGATGAAGTGATTTTGTCTCGCCCAGAAATCGTCAATGAAACCCTAGAAATCGATAAGCGCACAGTAGCTGTCGTGATGACTCATAACTATCTGCACGACCTAGAAATCCTGAAAACTCTTTTACCTTCTCCCGTGCAATATTTAGGCATTCTTGGCCCCAAGAGAAGAACCGAACAGTTACTTCTTGAGCTAAAAGAACAGGGAATTCAGCTTACAGAAGCCCAACTTCACCGCTTGCATGGTCCTGTTGGACTGGATATTGGCGCTGACACACCGGAAGCGATCGCACTCTCAATTGTGGCGGAAATTCAAGCAGTTCTCGCCAATCGTTCGGGCGGGTTATTAAGAAATCGCCAGGAACCAATCCACCACCGGAGTACCGGATGAATGCGCCTGTCGTCGGTTTGATAATTCTGGCAGCAGGAGCATCCACTCGCATGGGGACTCCAAAACAACTGCTGTTGTATCAAGGGCGCAGCTTCCTCCGCCATACCGCAGAAATTGCGATCGCTTCCCTCTGTCAACCCATCGTCGTCGTTCTGGGAGCGAATGCAGAACGAATAAAGCCGGAAGTCAGCGAGTCACCCATCCAAATTGTCGAAAACCCACAATGGGCGGAGGGGATGAGTTCTTCGATTCGGGTGGGTATTGAAGCACTGGGTAGTTTAAATCAAAACTTAGACGCCGTTGCAATTGTCCTTTGCGATCAGCCTTTCATTTCTTCCCAACTACTCAATCAAATCGTGGAAGCCTATCAGGTCACGCGCCGACCGATTATTGCTTCAGAGTATGCAGGAAGCTTGGGCGTCCCCGCTTTGTTCAGCCGCGCCTTGTTTCCAGAACTCATGAGCCTAAAAACGACCGAAGGCGCAAAACAAATCATTAAAAAATACTCACCCGAAGTCTTTCGCATTCCCTTTCCGACCGAAGGCGCAAAACAAATCATTAAAAAATACTCACCCAAAGTCTTTCGCATTCCCTTTCCGGAGGGTGCTATCGACATTGACACCCCAAAGGATTACCAGCAATTTCAAGCGATCGCTGATGAGTCTCTACAAAGCTGGACTAGTATTTAGCAAATATCAAAATGAAAGATGATGCATTTTTTACTTTTTAAAGCATTTTCTCCATGAACACAGTACAGTGACCCTCGTTGTATCGGTCAATAAAATAGAAGCCGAGCCGCTGATAAAACTTCAGAGCTTGTGCTTGTTTTTGCTCATCAGTCGTATCAAGCCTGACTTTCTTATAACCTGTAATTCTGGCAAAATCTAAGAGCATCTGAGCCATTTTCGTCCCCAACCCTCGTCCTCGATAATCTTTAAGAAACCACATTCTCTTTAGTTCGCAGATGTCGTCGCTCAAACGCCGAATTGCGCCGCTGCCAACAACCCGCTCCTCATCAATCAGCACCAAGAATGTGCCCTTATTGTCGAAGTAGTGCGATTGCACGTCATCTATATCGGACATGGCATCGTAACGCCTAATCACTTCTTCAGGAAGCTGCCATATTTCGTTGCAAACCGCGATGATTACGCGCTTGACTTCTTCAATTTGATGTGATTTTATCGGTTTTATTTCTATCATCTGTGTTTCTGCCGTTGCGTATAAACGGGACAGATTATAAGTTTGAGATCCTTACCGTCGATGTGCAACCCCTGAGTAAAGCCCCACCAAGCGTGAAGGCGGACACCCGATTTCCAGTGAGGAAAAATGTCTACCTTAAGACGTATCCCCAGGCAAGTGACAAAACATCGTTAACTGCGTAGACTGAGCGCAAGTCAATTAGGCAAACTCCAGGGAAGAGGAAAGAGATGACCTATGAAGACACGACACTTAGGACGAAGCGATCTCACCGTCTCGGCAATCGGTTTGGGTTGCATGGGAATGTCAGATTTTTACAGCAACCGCGATGATACTGAATCAATTGCCACCATTCATCGGGCGCTGGAGTTGGGGCTAAATTTTCTCGACACGGCTGATATGTATGGACCATTTACGAACGAAGAACTGGTCGGACGAGCGATAAGCGATCGCCGCGACCAAGTTTTTCTCGCTACTAAATTCGGCATCGTTCGCAGCGAAGACCCCACCGTTCGCGGTATCAATGGCAAACCGGAGTATGTTCGCTCAGCTTGCGAGGCTAGCTTGCGCCGTCTGGGTGTAGAGACGATTGACCTCTACTACCAGCATCGAGTTGACCCAAATACTCCCATCGAGGAAACCGTCGGTGCGATGGCGCAACTGGTTCAAGAAGGCAAAGTGAGATATTTAGGACTTTCGGAAGCCGGATCGGAAACCTTGCGTCGCGCTTGCTCCGTACACCAAATTACCGCATTGCAGAGCGAGTATTCCCTATGGAGCCGCGATCCAGAAGACGCAATTCTTGCCACCTGTCGAGAGCTTAACATTGGCTTTGTTGCCTATAGCCCGCTCGGACGGGGCTTTTTGACCGGGCAGATCAAAAGCTTTGATGACTTGGCTGCTGATGATTACCGCCGCAACTCACCGCGTTTTCAGGGCGACAACTTTCAGAAAAATCTGGAACTGGTGCAACGGATTGACGAAATTGCCCAAGAAAAAGGGTGCCGACCAGCGCAGCTGGCTCTTGCTTGGGTGCTGGCGCAGGGTGAAGACATCGTTCCCATTCCCGGAACTAAGCGGCGGCAATATTTGGAAGAAAATATCGCTGCGCTGGAAGTGAATCTGACACCAGAAGATTTGCAGCGTATCGACGAAGTGGCACCCAAAGGCGTCGCTAGCGGCGGACGTTACCCGGAATCGATGATGAGCATGGTAAACCGCTGACATTTTTGAGCAACGGTGTCTGCTACAAAGATGCTTGTGACAGGTCAAAGTTACTGCGTGCAATCCTGAAGGCGGTTAATTCCTAGCAATCAGATTTTTTGTTCGCGCTAAAACTCCCTTCGTTCTACAAGGAAAACCATGAGATACAAGCTATTGGGAAAGAGTGGATTAAGAGTTTCCGAACTCTGCCTTGGCACAATGACTTTTGGTGAAGACTGGGGCTGGGGCGCATCCAAAGATGAAAGCCGCCAAATCTTTGATGCCTTTGTGGAAGCAGGAGGTAACTTTATTGATACTGCCAACGGCTACACCGATGGCACCAGCGAGAAAATGGTTGGTGAGTTCATTGCCTCAGAACGGGAACGCTTTGTCGTTGCTACCAAATATTCTTTTCCCTTGCACATGAGCGATCGCGCGGGCAATCCCAATGGCAGTGGCAATCATCGCAAGAACATGATGCAGTCGCTAGAAGGCAGCTTGAAACGCCTTAAAACTGACTACATTGACGTATACTGGCTGCACGCTTGGGACTTCACGACGCCTGTGGAGGAAGTGATGCGTGCCTTCGATGACTTGGTACGCTCTGGCAAGGTACTCTACATTGGCATTTCTGACGCACCCGCTTGGATTGTTGCACAAGCAAACACGCTGGCGCAGTGTTACGGCTGGACGCCGTTTGTAGCGCTGCAAGTCGAGTACAGTTTGATCCAGCGGACGCCAGAACGCGACTTGTTACCGATGGCAAAGGCTTTTGACTTGGCAATTACGCCGTGGGCGGCTCTTGGTGGTGGTGTGCTGACGGGCAAGTACAATAAGCCCAATGCCAGCAGCGAACAAGGGCGAATCGGAACGATAGGGGGGAATATTTCCGAAAGCCAGCTAGCGATCGCTAACGTTGTGTGTCAAGTTGCCGAAGAAATTGGGCACACGCCTTCACAAGTGGCGCTGGCTTGGTTAAGCGCTCAAAGCAGCGTCATCATCCCGATTATCGGTTCTCGGAAGGTAAGCCAGATCGAAGATAATCTGGCTTGTCTGGATGTCAAGCTGATGCCAGAGCATTTGCAACGCCTCAACGAGGTGAGTCAGATCGATCTGGGCTTCCCCCACGACTTCCTGAGTAATGACACGATCCGCGATCGCCTTTATGGCGGCACATTCAACTTAATCGACAATCATCGCATCTGAAGTCAGAGTAAGGAAGAAATCAATAGACCGATGCTTTTTTCCTGATAATTTCCAATGGCGATCTAATTCACCTTGCAGAATTTACGCTAAAGCCAGAGAATCAGGAATGCTTGGTGGAATTGGAGCAGGAATCTGTAATCTTAGGGTTGCAAAATCCAGAACGAAACGATTTTTCAATATCCTAGGACTTACGCAGAGATCCCCCTTGCATCCCCCTTAAAAATGGGGAATTTTCCGGTTCCCCCAATTTATCGGGGGTTTAGGGGGATCTAAGTTTCAAGCTTTCAGTGGGCAAGTCCTATCTCCCACAAAAATGTATTGCTCAAATAAGGTGAAGTTGCCATGAAAGTTAAATCTGCATATACAAGGCTTCTGGTTACTGATATTGAAGCTTGCTTTCTGTTCTACCGAGATGTAATGCAATTCAAGGTTACTGTGGAAGATTTCCAGAGCGGATATGCTGAATTTGAAGCGGGAGATATGAAGCTGGCTTTATTCAGGCGCAAGGAAATGGCAGAGATGATCGGAAACGATCAGAAGCCTTCCAGTGCCGAATGTCAAGACAAAGTTGTAGTAATTTTCTCAGTCCCTAACTTGGACGAAGCCTATCACGAATTAAGACATAAAGGCATCGAATTTACTACAGATCCGATGACCAACCCATACTATGGAATGAAAACAGCCTATCTTCGAGATCCTGATGGAAATCTTATTGGTTTATATGAGTTTTTAGACTGATATAAAAAAGTCAGTCTGGTTAGCGATGCCTAAGCTTATGATTGCGCGATCGCTATTTGCATTCTAGGCCTGCCGTCAGCATTACAAAAAAAGCGCTGCCCCTGGATAGCAGTTTATCTCAGCGTTCGGAAACCAAAGGCAAACCAGATTCCGCATCCCTCTTAGGTGCGGCTTGCTGACGGACACAGTGCCTTCGATACCTTTAAAGAACTCCTGACACAAGGCGGTGCAGGTTTAATCGAACCCATGTGAAATGAGCC
>NZ_JACJOQ010000330.1:0-3873 GCF_014695635.1 Coleofasciculus sp. FACHB-712
ACCCGTGTGAAATCTTCTAATGGTCGATAGCCCCAATATCCCGTCATCGCTCCCAGTAGGATGAGTAACAACACTAACCACAATGGATGTCTCCGGCCTCGGATATGACGATAATCTGGGATTTGTTGTAATTGTTCAATGATATTCATCCGAATCATTGGTTGATTTTCAATCACCTTTAAGCATTATTCTCATTTTTCTTTGTTTGTATGAAACCACCCTGCAATCCCCCTACCAGGGAAGGGGGATAATTTCACTTTCGCCTTAGAGGATGCTGTTGGCTAATCGGAGAAAAACGATTTCATTTCACATTTTTACCGCTACACTGAATGCTTCTCTTTTCTCCAATTGAGTGGAGAGTTGGGGGATTAAATGTGTAGCATCCCCAAGGGAAATTCGGATAACAAAAAATAACGGGATACTGCCGTTAAAAGTGCGTTATCATGCCGTAGATTGCCCAAATTGCCATTGCTCGCAGGTAATGACTGGCGCGGAAAGTACCGGCAGCAGTAATCGCTTCCGGGGTTCGGAATTGCAACCCATTGTCATAAATTTGCTGCACCACAGCTTCCGTCATTTGGAAGGCTTCCTCTTTCATTCCCATCTGGATCATGAATGCTGCTAGCCCAAAGTTAATACCAGTCCAAACTTCCAGGGGATGAGTCGCGTCGGGGTTTGCTGGTGTACCGTCGGGTTTGACGCCATTAACGGCACCAATAAAGGTTTCAGGTTGGGAGGACGGGAGGTGCCGATTGAAATTCAAAAAACAAGAATTATAGACAGTTTTTAAGGCAGATTCGGCACGCTCAAGCGGCACGAGATCGGGTAATTTTAATAAACGAGCGTAGAATTGACCGCATAGCTGATCTGCCATCACGATATCAGAGCCGCTTTCGCTATCGAGCCGGTAGTATTGACCGTTCCAGAGTTTTTCTTGATACACCTGCCGGGATTGTTTTAGCCAGGTTTGGTATTCGGTAATCGGTAATTGGTAATCAGGGGAATTTTCTTCGGAATTGAACTCAGACTTGTGTAATATTTCACCAATCGCGATCGCTGCCTCTAGTGCCGCAATCCACAAGCCGCCGCAGTAGGCGCTAACCCCCTGCAACTTCCAATCATCAAACGTTTGATCGGGCGCACCCGAATTTTCGGGAATCCCATCCCCATCGATATCAAATTGCTTGACATAAGCAAGCGTCTTCACAATCGGCACCCAACACTCGCGCAAAAATTCGATATCTGTGGAACCCGTTAAGACAAAATCTCGATAAACCTGCAACACAAAGTCACAAGGTAAATCTTTCCACAGGTTGCAATCTTGATAGCTGGTGTAGTTCGTTTTCTCCCACGGATGCTCGTTGGGGGCACCCAAATCGTGGGGCGTCGCATCGGCGGCTTTGCGAATGGCTGAGGCTTGGTTATAGCCGATAATTCGGGGCGTCTCGTCGTGGGTGGAAATCGCCCGTGCATAAGCTTCTAGCACCGCTTTGTCCAGTTTAGGCCAAAGCATCATCAAAGCAAATGAGCCGTAAAGTCGCACATCTAAGCTTTCGTACCAGCGATAATCCAAGCACTCTAGGACGCCAAATTGCCCCACAGGGTCATCTTCCGAAGCCGCAGTCCAGAGGGTGCCGCCGTCGCAAAGTAAGTACAGCTCATTAAACAGCGCCATTTTGAACCAATTGGGCAAGTCTTGACGCTGCAAAATCGGCTGTTGCCACTCCCGAATCGCATCCTTCCACATATCATCTTGCTTGAGAGCGGTGCGGACGATCGACCAGGCATTTTTGCCGTTTCGACCAAAGAAATCGGTGTAGCGGCGGTAGTATTGAGTGCCCAGATTTGGTTGCTGGTTACTCTGTGAGAAGTCCATTACTGGAAAATCCCAGCAGACGATGAAGGGAATTTGGCGAGTTCTCCCAGGTTTTAGAGTAAACCGGACAGCGATCGCGCAACCGATTTGTTCTCCTGGTGCTGCCGGAGTTTCATCTTCTCGATCTGGCAACGAGCCATTACAAGCGAATAAATCCCAAATATCTGAGCCATCCCCGATCGGGTTCCAACGACCGTGATAGAAGACTTCTAAACTAGGATTCGTGACAGTTGCGATCGCCCACTGTCCTTCTCCCTCTCCGACTTCATCGTGTAGCCTCACCCGATCTAGCAGACACCCCACTCGGTGGAAGTCCACAATCCACTGATTTAAATTTCCGGTACTATCCCCCCAGCGCGGCTGGTACTCGTAAACCGGACTGCCATCATCCCGCACCCGCACTTCTGGAGATTGAATTGCATTCGTAAACCAACCTACGACATTCTGCCACGTCAGCATGATGCTAATCGTGATCGGCCTATCCGTAGGATTGTGGGCAGTCCAGTGAAAGATTCCTGTCGGGTAAGAGCTTTCTTGATAGTTACCCGCCCAAATGGGGGAGAATTGCTCGCACGTCAACTGAGACTGAAAAACCCCTTCATAAACAAACCAGCTGCGGGGATACAGCGCATGATAGGTTCCCGAAGAATTTCCGACCGACTCCGGACTCCCGGCTCCCGACTCACGACTCCTCCCTTCCTTTGGATACCACAACCACCGGGATAAAGTCCCATCATCAGGCGGTTCTGTACAAAGCGCATAAGCTTGCGCGGGGGAGTCTTCTGGCTGCTCGAAGACGCTGAACTGACAAGCAGGCAGGCTCCGGAAGACGTGTTCTCCGCCATCCAAATGCCACAAGTTAAAGTCGCCACGCGAAGAACGACCGATGCATCCGGCTCCAAAGCCACCCAAGGGCATCCCGTGCCAAGGGCCATCGTCGAGATTACTAGGGTAGCGAACCGTGTGGGGTTTGTCCCAGCCGAGACCAATGGGACGACTCCAAGTGCAATCGGGGATTTCGGGGCGAGGGCGTTGATAGATCATGCCTTGATTTTACGGTCTTTCGTTCCTACGATTACCCAAATTTTGTCAGTTCTTCTCTAGCTTCCCGATAAATTGGGGAGTTAAGAAGTCTATATACTGCAAACAAAAAACAAAATGTATTAGCATTGCACATTACGTAGTATTACTTAATTGCGAAAACTTTTCTTGTTAATTTCTCCTGAAAAATACGTAACTTAATCTAAATTTTACAGGCATCTCTTTATAACCATCTGCATGACTAAATATTAAGAAATTGCACTAGAATCTTAAATTTTTAATTATTTCTTCACCTCTAAAAAAATAACAAACTTCACTAAACTTTTATAGATTCTTTATCATTTCCGATGCTTATTTTTATGTCCAAAGGGGGATGATAAAAAAATATTCAATTTGAGCGCTAGAGTATTACATACATGGAAGTTATCTCTCGGAAAACTGATTCATCAGCGAATCCACAGCCAGAGTTGGTTCAAAAAAAAGCTGACGAACTTCTCAAACGATACGCTACCGGACAAAGAACCTTTAGTAAGGTAACAATGCAGACAGGCAAGCTATGTATTTCTACATTTAACTTGATGGGAGCCAATCTAAGAACTGCTTGTCTAAGCGGAATTGTCCTAGTTGGCGCTAACCTAAGTCAAGCTGATTTGGCTGCAATCGACTTAAGGCGATCGGATCTCAGTAAAGCCAATTTAACTGGCGCGAACTTATGGAAAGCAGACCTCAGTGGGACAAACCTTAGTTATGCAAATTTAAGTGAAGCTTTTTTAGGAGGAGCTAACTTGAATGGAGTGAATCTATATGGAGCTAATTTGAGTCGAACCAATCTCAGAGGAGCCGATTTGTTGGAAGTTGACTTGAGCGGAGCCATTCTGACTCAGGCAATTATGCCCGATGGCAGTATCCATGAGTGAAAAGGATTGGGAACATTTTAAGGGATGCCCAGAACCAAA
>NZ_JACJOQ010000331.1:0-3922 GCF_014695635.1 Coleofasciculus sp. FACHB-712
GAAATGCGTACTACGCTCTCACCAGGCACTGCTGCCACCGTGATATTACCTCCCGGTGCTGACAATTGCCCGGTACTGACTACGGTGCCACCGAGTAGGGTTAAATTCTGTCCGGCGTTGACTGCCAAGTTTCCGGCATTTGCGATCGCTCCCGGCTGACTCATTGCGAAGGCAAAGCCGTTGGGCGTACCCACTAAAGCGTTATAGTCGTTGGCACCCGTGGCGCTGAACCAATTGCTCCCAAAGCCAATGCCGTTAGCAGTGGTGGCGGTGAAGGAGGCAGGCACATTTAGGCTGGCTCCTGCGCCAAAGATAATGCCTGCGGGGTTCATCAAGAACAGGTTTGAATTCCCACCCGTAACCTGGATGAGACCGTTAATTACTGAGGCATTTCCCCCATTGACACGACCCAGGATGTTTTGAATGGATGGGTTTGAGAGGAAGTTGCCTATCTCGTTTTGATTCAGCCCAAACTGAGTGAAGCTGTGGAAGAGATTCGAGCCATTACTAGAAAGGGTGCCGCCACTAATGTCAATCTGGTTTCCATTCTGGTTAACCAGAGTATTCGTGTCATTGGGAGCCGGAATGATTGACTGTGCTGAGGTGGATGTGGCACCTACAGAACCCCCATACAACAACAGGGCTAACAGGGCACCGATTCTGCTGGTAAATACTGACATCAATCTCTTCCTTAGGGGTGATGAAAAATTTGCGGCAACTCTACAGTCCCCAATTTTTCTGGGTCACTCCGTAATATCACAGCTTTGATGAAGGAATGATTAATTAGATATTGAATACTTTAAAGAGTTGATAAAGATGGGTATTTTGCTTTAGGAAATTTTCATAAAGCTGGCTATTTTTGCTTTGGTTTTTATAGGCTGCTTGTTGAATTCATTGCAACTGAAGCCTTTTTGAGACCTGCCTCAACTTTGCATTTTTTAACTTTCGACAGGTAGCAGGATTAATATTCGACCATTCAGCAGCAAACCTGATTTTTTAGACAAAGCAGGCTAGTGGTTAATCATTTTTCGTCAAAAGCAGATGTGGAAGTGTAAAAATAATTATTAATTAGTAAAAATATTTGTGTATTTATTTATAGTATTTTTTAGCCGAAATATACATTATGAATTGGCTCGATCATTTAAG
Source organism: Coleofasciculus sp. FACHB-712 (assembly GCF_014695635.1). Lineage (NCBI taxonomy): Bacteria > Bacillati > Cyanobacteriota > Cyanophyceae > Coleofasciculales > Coleofasciculaceae > Coleofasciculus > Coleofasciculus sp. FACHB-712. The sequence goes on from NZ_JACJOQ010000331.1 coordinate 1,147, forward strand.
CGTGAACAGATGGAAAGATTCTCAGGTATGGGAATATTTTATAAATATTGTTTTTTATGGCTAATTGTTCATTGATTAGCAATCTTGCCATTAGCTGTCCCAAATTAGTTGCAGATGAATTGAGAAGTGGGATACATCTGTAAAGACATGGCAGTCAAAAAGTCCCTACCGAACGTTAGAGCTGCACTATATTCCACCCAACTGACAAACGCTCTAAATTTCTCAAGCAAGCGATCGCTTCGCTGAGTGCAATACTCATGATTGTTAACCTCTCCCAAACGAAAAACTTCTCCCGTTGAGTTACAGGAGAAGCTTTTCAGAAGACTTGAGTGTTGACAGACTTTAGGCTTGAACCATGCCACCAGCAGCTTGAAAACGAGCGCGGGCACGTCTGAGGGCTTGAGTTGCCTGAATTTGCTCTTGACGGGAACCACCACCCTCAACCTGATTAAGCCTCGCCTCAGCTTCGGTATAAGCAGCACGGGCTTGTTCCCGATCGATTTTGTCGCCGCGCTCGGCACCGTTAACCAGAATGGTTACTTCATTCTCATCCACTTCTGCAAAGCCACCCATGAGGGCGATGGGCACCCAATCTTTACCAGAACGGACACGCATGACACCGATATCCAGTGCGGTCAATAAAGGAGCATGACCGCTGAGGATACCGAGTTGACCTGTAGTGCTAGGCAGAATTACTTCTTCAGCACTAGAATCCCAGACAGTTCTGTCGGGAGAAACAACGCGAACAGTTAAAGCCATAATTTGTGAGTTGTCAGTTGTTAGTTGGTCATTGGTCATTGGTCATTAGTCATTAGCCAGTGAAAAAAGGCTAATGACTAATGGCAAATGCCTATGGACTAGCTTTTGATTTTTTCAGCTTTAGCGATCGCTTCTTCAATATTGCCGACCATGTAGAAAGCCTGCTCTGGCAATGAATCCAGCTCTCCAGACAGAATCTTCTTGAAACCGTTGATTGTTTCTTGCAGATTCACGTATTTCCCTGGAGATCCGGTGAAGACTTCTGCCACGAAGAACGGCTGAGACAAGAAACGCTCAATTTTACGCGCACGAGCCACCGTCAAGCGGTCATCTTCAGACAATTCATCCAGACCCAGAATGGCGATGATGTCTTGCAGCTCTTTGTAGCGCTGTAGCGTTGCCTGAACTTCACGAGCAATCGCGTAGTGTTCCTCACCAACAACACTGGGTTGCAACATGGTGGAAGTGGAATCTAGCGGGTCAACAGCGGGATAAATTCCCTTCGCTGCTAAGCCACGAGACAACACAGTGGTTCCGTCCAAGTGGGCAAAGGTGGTTGCTGGCGCGGGGTCGGTCAAGTCGTCGGCTGGTACGTAGACGGCCTGAATTGAGGTAATCGAACCTTCGGTGGTGGAGGTGATTCGCTCTTGCAGGTCGCCCATATCTGTTGCCAGAGTCGGCTGATATCCCACAGCAGAAGGCATCCGTCCCAGTAGCGCTGATACTTCCGAACCCGCTTGCACAAACCGGAAGATGTTGTCGATAAACAGCAGCACGTCTTGCTTACTGACATCGCGGAAATACTCAGCCATTGTCAGTGCGGCTAAGCCTACGCGCATTCTCGCTCCGGGTGGCTCGTTCATCTGACCGTAGACCAGGGCGATTTTCGATTCGCTGAGGTTATCTTCTTTGATAACCCCAGATTCTTTCATTTCGTTGTAGAGGTCATTTCCCTCGCGGGTACGCTCTCCCACACCGCCGAACACAGACACACCACCGTGATTGATCGCGATGTTGTTGATCAGTTCCATCATAATGACGGTTTTACCAACACCAGCACCGCCGAATAAACCAATCTTGCCACCACGGCGATAAGGAGCCAGCAGGTCTAACACCTTGATTCCGGTTTCAAACACCGATGGCTTCGTTTCCAAGTCAGTGAACTTGGGAGCCGGACGGTGGATGGGGAAGGTTTCTTCAGTATTGACTGGCCCTTTATTGTCTACGGGTTCGCCAAGAACGTTGAAAATCCGACCCAGAGTGGCAGGGCCAACGGGTACGGTAATGGCAGCGCCGGTGTCTACTACTTCCATGCCGCGCACCAAACCATCGGTGGAACTCATAGAAACAGCACGCACTTGGTTGTCACCCAAAAGTTGCTGCACTTCGCAGGTTACGGACACGTCCTGTCCGGCTTCGTTTTTGCCTTCAACTTTTAAGGCATTGTAAATCTGCGGCATTTTGCCGCTGGGAAACTCCGCATCGATAACGGGACCGATGATTTGGGTAATACGCCCTACGTTTGTCTTGTCTGTGGTGGCTACCATGCTTGTGCCTATGTTGTGAATCTATCTGTATAGATACGGGAAAACAGTCTTAACATTTAGCAATGCCATTTTCCAGAGTACCACTGAAAGGATGCCGAATCTGTCTGGCGGCTTGAGTTGATCCCTATATAGGATGTGATAGCGAAGCGCTAACTTGTCAGTTCGCTCTTTTATGTCCTCAATCGAGAGAGAATACCGTCTCACCTTCGGGTTCCTACCAGCGGCGGAGATTGCCTTAATCGTTGAATCAGTAACGAGATGACGGGATCAAGAGCCAGTTAATAGCCATAAAAAAAGGGCTGTGCCTTCTGTAAAGACACAGCACTATTTAAAATTATGCTTCGGATCAAAGATCCTACTTTTGCGCCTAATTCAAAATAGGCACTTAACCCAATATCTTTGCCATCCAAACCGGATTAAGCCTTCAGCGCTTTTTGCTTGTTACGGCGGCTGATCAAGGTCATACCACC
>NZ_JACJOQ010000332.1:0-4106 GCF_014695635.1 Coleofasciculus sp. FACHB-712
CTCACTTGATGATGTCTACTTTCTTTATAAATTCTTTTGAGAATCCTTTGAGTTTCTCGGCTTAAATCTCTAATAAATCTCATAAGTCTCTTGTTTTCTTGACTTTTGTTTTAGCTTATTCTACTTTTTATTATGTGTAATTTATTTTACATAAGCACTTATAAGTAATTAGACCTCTTGCAGGACTCTCATTGCAGTATCTGTACAAAAAAAGTCCGTAACGATAACCTGAGTTCGGGTTAATTAGGCTCTGAAAGCGCAGAGACCGGAAAGTTCTCTAATCCATTTAGTTGAAGAACAGCAACCAGCAATATACAATCCTTGATTAGCCTAATTCCCAATCTTCATTCAGGATAGTTCTAAACGGCATCGGCATTCAGTACGGTTTCGTACTAATAAACCCGATAGATTGAGGAGATTTTTCTTGGCAATGATTACAATCCGACTGAAAAAGCGAAAACCAAGATTTATAAGAATTTTGAAAGGTAAAAGATGGATAATTTTCGATAAATATCTATCATATTTTAGTCTGTGCAGCAGTCAGACTTTGTTTGTATGGACGTGACTTCATTCAGTTGCCAGGTAGTTTTTAAAAAATGGGATGTTCCTGCTCCGGATGGAATCAGTGAGATCGCCACCTTATTAAATCCACTACCCAGATTAAAGTGAGAGCGATCGCGCGCAGAGTGTTGCTTGCCCAACCTATCGCCTGCACGAGTTCCCCCTCCACCAAGACAAATGTGGTGCGTAATGTTTCAGAGCGATCGCACTTTATCTCAAGTTGAGTTCAGTCAGGAGAGTGGAAGGACTCGCTCCACTGATAACCTGATTGAAAGCGCACTTCGCTTACATTATGAATTTAGAAGATCCCTCATCTAGAGCCTTACTAGCCTTCCTTGAATCGGAACTCTCTCAAAATCGCGCTCTCGGCGATTACCAAACGATGCTGAGAGCGCTATGGAATAAACGAGAAACTCCAACCTTATCTCAGATTCCAACCAAACTTCCACAGGGGTATCGAAGTCTTGCTGTACGGGAATACGTGCGCCAGAACTTCGGTGCTTTACTACCTTACTGGGGGCCGACTGCTATCCGGGGCGATCTAACCGAGAAGAAAGCCCATATTAGTACTTTTATTAGCCTTGTTAACGAGTTATCTAACAATGCTGCTGAAATCAATAGAGTATTCGAGCTAGCAGCAAAGATGGTGGCAGATCACATTAACGCCAAATCTCCCATTATCCAATTACCAATAGCTGGTAAACCACAACAGATATTGACCCAGTTGCTGGCTGTAAAAAGCAGAGGTAGAGTTCAACAGGGTCTTGTATATGCGCTCCTGAAAATTCTATACGAGGAAACTCCTAACATCACTGTGCGTACAAAAGCAGTATTCGCTGGCGACGCTCAAAGCGGACAAAGAGGTGATATTGATGTAAGTGAAAATAACGGCAAAATTCGGTCAGTATTCGAGGTTAAAGCTCAACAGCTTAATCTATCTATTTATGAAGATGTTGTCCGCACGCATACGGTTACTGGAGAGCGCAATTACCCAGTTTTTATCGTGGCTGAGAGCTTTCAAGCTCATTTGTTTAATGAGTACCAGGACGTGTTTATTATCAGGCTTAGAGATTTCTGCCTTACTATCCTAGCAGAGATTGTTTCTTCCAAAAATTTGTCCTCTGATGAGTCTATTCGTCGCGTTTTAGACGTTTACAACAGCGATTTCTGCGACCTCATTCAACAAGACCGAACGCTGCGAGTTGACTACTAAATGGCGCTTGATATCCGAACCAATCCAAGCAACAACAGGCACCGCAACCGCGTCCCCAAAAGCATAACGACCAACGCTTTGGTTCTCTGGAATCCAAAAGCTATCTTCAACTCCTTGAAGGCGTCCGTACTCCCGTGCAGTCATATATCGCATCTTAATTTGGTCAGGTGACACAACGATGAGGATTTGCCTACTGCTACCACCCGACCCAGTTCGCAAGCAACCAGAAATTCCATCATCTCGCGTCTCTAGGCAAACTAAACCTTTACGCATCCGACGATAAGCAGTCAAGTATACAGGTTCTCTAGTTGTTCTCGCTAATCGCTTTGCTTTCTCTAAGCGATGTTTGCTATTGTCTCTGATGTAGGACAACTCCCGTACCAAGGCACTATCGTTAAACCACTTCTGGTGGTCATTTGTATCTACTAAATCAGCTAGAACTGTTTTCCTCGTAGATAAGGGTGACAGTTTCAAAAAGTTCCAAAATAAATCTGAATTATTAATAATTAGCTTTTGCACAGCTAACGGACGGCAAGGATGCTGGAAATAAGTATTATTGTCTTTTATCGCCTGAGTTCCTCTTATAGGTTCAGATGTGTTCAAACCGATAATGAAAACACGGGGGCGGCTTTGCGGTATGAAGTAAGCAGCATTAATAACTAGAACATCACATGAATAACCTAACTGATTAAGTGATGATAGAATTTCCCGGATATCCTTGCCGTTACGTGAGTTCAAAAGACCAGTAACGTTCTCAATTAGTACCGCCTGTGGTAATCTTTTCTCAATAGCAAATTCATTGAGTATACGCATAAACTCAAAGAAGATGCCACTATGTTTCCCCCCTAGTCCCTGTCTATTACCAGCTAATGACAAATCTTGGCAAGGAAATGACGCTGTTACTAGCGTTACATCTGGAACGTTGTGGGCATGAAGATTAGCTATATCGTCAATCTGGAGTTGCTCATTACCGAAGTTTTTGGTGTAAATTTCACCTTTGGCTGGATCAATATCATTAGCAAAAACACACTCGAAGTTTACTTCTTCAAGTCCCTTCCGTACCAAACCTATACCTGCGAAAAACTCAGCAAATCGCAGAGAATTTTGATTAGCAACCAATTGCAACGTGTCAGTCACAATAAAATTTATAATTATTTGTATTGCCTATTAATGTATCACAATCTTCTGATAGATAAGCTAATTTTTACTTACCTTGTTAAGAGAAGATAGATTGATACGACGCCTGTCACGAGAACTTAGTAATAAGATTGGGGCTTTACTTTGCTCATTGCTGTTATTAAAGCTTTCAACCAGTTTAAAAAGTTCAACAATCGCGCCACTCCACAACTTGCAATTATCCTAAACCACCCGGTTTTGACGAATGCAATCGGCATACCAATTGAAGCTGGCTTTGGGAATGCGTTGTTGCGTCTTGTAATCGACATAGGTAATCCCGAAGCGACGACTATAACCGTAAGGCCACTCAAAGTTATCCATGAAACTCCAAAGGAAGTAACCTTTCAGCGGATAACCTTCCTCAATAGCTCGATGAGCCGCCTTTAAATAGTGGCGTAAATACATAATGCGGTCTGTATCAATTATCTCGCCTTGCGCGTTCAGTTCGTCTTCGGCAGCACAACCATTTTCGGTAATGAACACGGGCAAATCTTGTCGCCTAAGCGTGTTGCTAATATGGCGAATACCCCAATAGATGCTCTCAGGAACGATATGCAGCCAAGGCATATTCATTCGCGGGTAGCCTTTGGGTAAGTCAAGAAACTCGTAACCGTCTTTATTGTCCGCCGCACGAACATAAGTTCCCGTGTAAATATTGATACCGATTGCGTCGAGGGGCTGGTGAATGATTTCCAAATCGCCCGACTGAATATCTGGGGCATCAGCGCCCAACTTCTCAAGCATTGCTGGACTGTAGACACCCGTCAGCGCTGGAAAAATAATCCCACCATTGAGCCAAGAAGTATGGAAAGCTTGCTGAGCCGCTGTTATATCAGCCGCTGATTCGGTGAGGGGAACGGTGACAGAAATATTGTCTACAAGTGCTACGGAACAAGGAACGGGCGAGGCAGCACGGATAGCTTGACAGCCCATTCCATGAGCGAGGAGGGCATGGTGAGAAGTCTGCCACACTTCTTTGCGAGTTTTGACGCGAGTGCCAGGGGCAAAGGGTGGGTCTTTATCCACATCGTAGGCGAAATCAGTAGACCTCTTGCATGAATCAAGAAAATGAGCCAAAAGTAGGTAAGCGTTACTGAATCTGCTCATGCTCTACCAACAGTTGAAAGTCCTCAATCCGAGCGCCTTCAGACGGGCG
>NZ_JACJOQ010000333.1:0-4255 GCF_014695635.1 Coleofasciculus sp. FACHB-712
CCGTTGCGGATAGCCAGCAGTTGTTGTCGGTGTTCTTCGACGCGAACTGGGACAAAACCCTCTTGCAGCACGGTGATGCCCGACAACAACAGGCGGATTAGATGCATCGCGTGCTTCCATTTAAATTCCCCCTTTGTACGGATATCTTGTTCAAGTTTTTTGAACTGTGACATCACATATCCGTTATATGTCTGGTAAACTAACTGAGAGAGAAAAATAGACCGAATTCCTAACAATTCTTCAGCCAGGGGCATCACCATTTCTACACCTGGTGTGTAGAGGCACTCTAAGACATTCGGATTTGCTTTGAGTGCCAAGGTCAAAAATTTCTGGAGTTCCCAGTAACACTCCTCGTTCTCTTTATTTTCTAACTGCTCCGGAATTCCGTAGAGCGACCAGTGGATATCGGCGGGTGGTAAGTAAATGCCGCGTCGGTCAATATCAGAGTTGGCATTATCTAAACCGTAGGCTCTTGAACCGACGATACAGCGGTAAATGACACACTCGTAAAGGTCAAAATCGGCAAGAACGGCTCCTGGTAGTTGCAGACCTTCTTGTTGCCAAGATGAGTGGATGGTGAGTTCTGAGCGCCGTAGAGACGCCTCTCCCCCGTCTGGAAACTGGACGCGATAGGCGTGGGAGTTGTCAATGGGTGATTTGATAATAACGCCGACGGTGCCGCGCGATCGCGCAATTTCACCCGCAGCATCTTGAATCTCAACACGAGTCACTATCTGGGTCCCAACGGGCAAAATCAGATTGGGGTTAAAGGCTAAACTCTCTGACAATTATTGCTCCCCCTTTGGACTGGTATTCTCCTCTACGCTGCCATAGCCAAAGATGGCGTGTCTACAATATGAAGTATTGTCAAAAATATGAAAGCGATCGCTCTTGCATTTGCAGTATAAGTTGCTACTTTTGGCTGCGGATTCTCTTGGACGACTGATGGTTCAACAAAAATAAGATTTTCATCTGGAATGACGTTCATCTAACGAACGTCAAACTCATCGGTTTCTCAGCAATTTCCTATCGCCAATTCACCCCAAATCTCAGCCTTTTTTAAGGTTTGGAGCTTAATCTCAACCATTAATGTAGGAGCAAACCCTAGAAAATGTGCCGTATACTTGGCTACCTCGGTTCGCCTATTCTACTGGACTGCCTTTTGTCCAAACCGGAACACTCGCTGATTGTCCAAAGCTATGAACCCCGCGAGATGACCTCTGGTGTCGTTAGTGCCGATGGTTTTGGAATTGGCTGGTATCACGCCCAAAAAGAGACCGACCCCTTTATCTACAAAAATTTGCTGCCCATTTGGGGTGATACGAATGTCTCCAACCTCAGCCGTTATATTGAGTCGGGATGCGTCCTTGCCAATGTTCGCAGCGCTACTACTGGTCAGTCAGTAGATTTGAGTAACTGCCAGCCGTTTCGTTCCGAGCGTCTCTTGTTCACACACAATGGTGCGATCAAAAACTTTCGCAAGACACTGTATAAACCGATTCGGAGCCGACTGAGCGATGAAATTTACCAATCTGTTGACGGCACGACAGACTCCGAGCATATGTTTGCCTTATTCCTGAATGAATTGGCATCTAACCCTGGGATGAGCTTGGAAAAAGCACTGTACAAAACGTTGATGACTTTAACCGAGTTAGCTGATGCTTACCACACACCAATCTCTGCCAACATAATTGTCACAGATGGACATCGGATGGTTGCCTCGCGCTTTGCTCAGGGAACAAATGTTCCCTCACTGTATTGGCTGCGGGACGATCCTATCTTTCCAGAAGCAGTAGCGATCGCATCTGAACCATTGTTTACTGGCAACTGGATCGGGTTCCCCGAACAAAGCATGATTAGTGTGGGAGAAGACCTTGAAGTTCAAATCCATCAACTCTGAAGTAGCCAGAGCGAGTACCCTTGATGAGCGCCGGCAACAAATCAAACAATCGATGCAGCGCTGCCGTGCCGGTACTTTAGCACTGTTTGAAGGCATCAACTACGACACCTTCTGTCGTCAGGTGCATCCTGACTTTAGCCCGATTGGCTGGCATTTAGGGCACATTGCCTACACCGAGGCTTTGTGGCTGCTAGTTCGTAGTGCAGGTAAACCCCTCGAACTTCCCTTTGCCAAGGGGGGACAAGATGCGATCGCTGGTTATCAACGCTTATTTGCGGCGGATGGCTTACCCAAAATGCAACGGGTTTATTTACCCCTGCTCACTGAAATTCGCTGCTATCTGCACACAGTTAGAGAACAGGTATTCGATTACCTGGAAGTTGCACCTTTAGATGAGCAAGAACGCCTTTGGCGCTGGTTAATTCAGCATGAGAGCCAGCATAGTGAAACTATCTCCTTCGTGCTGCAATTACAGCGTCGAGACGCCCAATTCCACGTAGGAAGCCGTGCTAACCTACCGGAAACGTGCAATCACCCCGCCTTAGAGGAAATGGTTGAAATTGCGGCGGGTGAGTTCGAGATGGGCAACGAGTCCATCGAAGCTTTAGACAACGAGCGTCCAGTTCACCGAGTTTACTTGGATACCTACTGGATTGACCGTTATCCCGTCACTTGCGGACAGTACCGGGCGTTTATGGAAGCGGGAGGATATCAAAATGCCCGATGGTGGACAGAAGCTGGGTGGAAATGGCTGCAAGAAAATCCCGTGAATCAGCCGCTATACTGGGCACCTGACACAGCTTGGGATAATCATCCAATCTGCGGCGTTTCCGGGTACGAGGCACAAGCGTATGCCCGATTTGTGGGGAAGCGGCTGCCAACCGAGGCAGAGTGGGAAAAAGCAGCCAGTTGGGATGCGATCGCACTGTGTCGCCGCACATATCCCTGGGGCGAGGCGGAGTTAGACCTAGAGCGATGTAACCACGATAACTTGGCAGGGCAAACGACACCTGTAAATGCTTATCCCTCTGGGCAGAGTGCCTATGGTTGCTACGATATGCTCGGCAATGTCTGGGAGTGGACTTCTACCTGCTTTGATGGCTATGACGGTTTTGTCAGTTACCCTTACGTTGGTTATTCCAAGACTTATTTTGATGGAGAGCATCAGGTATTGAGAGGTGGTAGCTGGGCGACTCGTCCCGCCGCTTTGCGCTCTAGCTTCCGCAACTGGTATTATCCGAGCGTCCGTCAGATTTTGTCTGGATTTCGCTGTGCGAAGTAGCTATATCTATAGCGGTTTTCATTCAAGTGCAATAGACACACTCGGAACCTCACCCCCAGCCCCTCTCTGTGAACGGAGAGGGGCGAATATTGAATTTCTTTGGGTAAATGGGGAAGATCTGGGTGGGGTTAAACCGTACTGCATCCAATCGGTATTTCTCCCTCTAATTGATGGGAGCTAGGGGAATCTGACCGAATTCGCTTGACTCGATTCCCCCAACCCCCGCTAAATTAGGAGCTAAGAAATAGTGGTACATGGCGTTTCAATCATGTATCAACACAGCCCGATTTTTTATTTACTGAAATAAGCTGCCGATTTATCAGGAAAATGTATAACAAGTAGCCTGAGTCTAAATACATCTAGCTCAGGCATGATTTTATTCAATATAGCTTTGTGTTTCACTAGCTGACGGTTATAGCCAACTATTTTGACCCTCGCGATCGCGTAAAAGCGGATGCCGCAGTGATTCGGCTGTTCGCGCCCACACAAACGGAGGATAAATGACAATTTCTAAAACTGCAAGCGGTAAAACTGCTTCCCAATCCACGATAGAAAAACGCTTGCAGATAGAGCATCTACTCAGCGCTACGGCACAGTTACAAAATCAAGAAATTGACGGAACTGATGTCGTGAAGGGTTTAAGTGAGACTCCCAAATCTCTAACGCCGCGCTATTTCTACGATGACAAAGGCTCCCAACTATTTGAGCAAATTTGTGAGTTACCTGAATATTATCTAACGCGCACAGAAACAGCTATTTTACAAAAGTGCGCGGGTGAAATTGCTCAGTTGACGGGGGAAAGCGAACTGGTAGAACTGGGAAGCGGTAGCTCAACAAAAACCCGGATTCTGCTAGATGCCTACCAAGAAATCGGCTACCCACTGCGCTATCTGCCAATTGACGTGAGTGCTGGCATTTTAGAAAGTAGTGCCAGGGAATTGCTAGTTGATTATCCCTCCCTCCAGGTTCACGCTTTAGCCAGCACTTATGAATTGGCATTGACACGACTGGCACCGACGCAATTGCCTAGTCGAACGATCTGTTTTTTGGGTAGCACCTTGGGTAATTTAAAT
>NZ_JACJOQ010000334.1:0-4290 GCF_014695635.1 Coleofasciculus sp. FACHB-712
GTGGATTTTGAGGGCTTGTTCTTGTTCGGGAGTCATCATGGGGAGTAGTTGCAACAATTCCATGCCTTCATCCTGAACGATTTTTCCTCATCCCGCAAAGGTGACATGCTCCCAAAATTAGCCCTTACATTGAAAGGGCTAAACTGAACTAACGACTGGCCTTTTGGTTAGAAAAAAACCTAAATTAATGAACGTCAATAATGGGTTGGAGAAGAAGGGCGATCGCCCCAACACTGACAAAAGACAAAGTTACCCAAAAGAAAATTCTCATTCTGTTTTCCTACCTTGATTTAATTTCTGATGCTTTATACAGTTCAATTTACTGGGATCGTAGTGAAGAGTTACGAATTGCCTAATCCACCTAGGGAGAGAGAAAGCGCTCGATAGAAAGAGAGAGTTAATAGTCTAGGAAGCGATCGCACCTGCCACCCATTCTGCTTGCTCTACCTATCTGCAATGGTTTTAAAGTGAAGTTTTGGCGCTGGTGCCGTGTGACCAATCAGCCTTATGCAATGCTAAGCAAATTAAGCGATCGCTGTAAGATGGGGCGAGACGCTGGGTGAGGAGAAATGGCTGCCAAAGACTTATTCCATAATGCCGTGAAACAGGCACTCCTGAAGGAGCAGTGGACGATTACGGCTGATCCCCTGACAATAAAAATTGAGGGCGTGAAGTTTGAGATTGACTTAGCAGCAGAAAAGGTCTTTGCGGCTGATAAGGCGGGGCGAAAAATCGCAGTTGAAGTCAAAAGCTTTTTGAACAACTCTGTCATTAATGACTTTCATGTAGCCTTGGGTCAATTTTTGAACTATCGGCTTGCCCTACAAATGCGTGAACCAGACAGGACGCTGTATTTAGCGATACCGTTTGATACATTTGACTCCTTCTTTCAAGAGCGGTTTGTTCAAGAAGCGGTCAAGATTTATCAACTAAAGCTCGTCGTTTACGATCCAAGCAAGGAGGTAGTTATCGAATGGAAAGATTAGAACACTACCGCGAATGCGTCCGTAAACTGTTAACTGAACAGGCGACGCTAGAAGAGCGTAATCCAGACATTGAGTGCCAGCTTGTTGTTGATGCGGAGCATGACCACTATCAGTTGCTGGATGTTGGCTGGGAAGGACTGAAGCGGGTTTACAACTGTTTCATCCATTTGGACATTAAGGATGGCAAAATTTGGATTCAGCGCAATATGACTGAGGTGGACATTGCGCGGGAATTAGTAAAGATGGGGGTGCCGAAGGAGGATATTGTCCTGGGGTTACATCCGCCGTATAAGCGTCCGTACACAGGGTATGGAGTTGCTTAATCCCTCCTGCCATCCCTCCTCTACCAACCTGCTTGCTCTACAGGCATACACAAAACATAGATATAGTCAGGCTACCTACTGCTTATCTTTGCAATGGTTTCAAGGTGAAGTTTTGGCGTAGAGTGCAGCATGACTAATTAGAGGCTAATCATCTACCCTTCTACTCTTGGAAGGATCGCTAGGCTGGCGAAGCCTCCAATACAACTCTCGTCGGTTCCAGACCACAGTTTTAAGTGAGATTAGCCGAAATTCTTTTAATACTTTCTTTGAGATTGCAGGATTGGAATTCTTATTTAGTCCAATAAAACACTCTCCAAAATACCTTCTGATATGCCAAGCTGCATCTTGCTGGTAGAATACGCCTTTAGTCTCAACTTGCTTTAGCATCCAAGCTGCAACATCTTTCGCTGTTAGGTTGGGATCTGGCTCAGGTATGGGTTCTTCTTCGAGACTTTCCTCAATCGAAGATAGATCAAACTCCTCCGTGTCTTCTAACAAAGCTGAAAAATTCGGTTCTGACCAATCTATGCTATTAGATTCAGACTCAGACACCGAAATATCTTCTAACAATTTTTGAAACGCCTCATCATCTGAGAAAAATGTTTCTGGCAATTGTGTATTTTGGATGTCGTCTAACAGGTAGGCGAGGTCAGTCTCAAAAGATGGTAGTTCAATTGGGGTCTGATTATTCAAATTCTCAAGCAGTTTGTCAGGCTCATCCGAATTAATATCATCTAAATTAAAATCATCTTTTTTATTTGGAGGCATTTTCTATAGTCCTTATGGATTTCACCTATTCATAGTAAATTATCCGTTCAGAGGCGAAGCGACCTAGCTATCTATTATGCTACTCTAAACGTTTTAGCACCCTCATCAGCGCGATCGCTCATCACCCATTTGTTAGGTTCAAGCACGAATTTCCCTGTGTTAGCCATTTAGGAAGCGCGATCGCTTCCTGGGCTGCGAATAATTGTGGATAATGACCTTGTTGGGAATGCGATAGCGAAGCGCTGACTTGTCAGTTCGCCATTACCTGTGGAATGGTTTGAGAGACAAAACTTGTCATCCTAAGCCATGCAACACCACAAAAAATGGCGAGGTTTACAAACGTTCAGTTCAGCCTACGCGGGCAAGCATATTTAAATCCAACCAGCACTTAAGGAAGCAAGTCCAGCACCAATAAACGGCTGACTATTTGCCCTGCGATCGCAACAGGCACTTCATTAGACAGTTGATAATCTTGACGATGCTGGTAGATGGATTCGGATGTCACAACAGGCTCGGTATAGACCTCAATCTGCTTTTCTGGGAGGTTGATAATCCAGTAAATCGGAATCCCAGCACGGGTATAGAGACGCTGTTTTGAGGTGCGGTCGCGCTCTAGGGTAGAATCGGCAACTTCAATAATTAGGGCGATGTCAGAGGCACCGGGATGACGATCGAGGTAATCGCGGGTATTTCCCCGAACGACCACCACATCTGGTTCTGGCTCACTATCTGCTAGGGTGATAGGTTCTTGAGTATCGATGTACCAGCCTTCTGGAATGACGGCTTCTAAGGCATTTCGAGTGAGTTTGGTAGCCGCACGATGGGGCGGATTTTTCGGCCTTTTGTAGACCAACCATCCATCCAGCAGCTCTACCGGATCGTCGTCGCTCAGGATGCCAAGACGAATCATCTGGTGATACTGCTCAACACTCAAACGCCACACGGGTTCTGTTGGTACTGCCGCAATGGTTTGGGTATTCAGTGTCTCAGATGGTATGGATGTGGACACAGGGTATGTGACTTGAGCGCATTTACTGGTGATGGTAGCACTTGTGAAATTGCCTTTGTACGTGGAGAATGGGGCTGCTTAGGCGAATGCGCGATCGCACCTATCAGAGTAAGTGATGCCATTGAATCGGATGCCAAAACCTATCTGGCATTTTCCGACAATGAATCATCCGGTTGGAAGTCAGGATCGTCAAAGTAGTATTGTCCATTAGCTTTCGCGATCCGTTCAAACAGTTGCGGAATTCCTTTGGCAATCACCTTTACGTCTTCCGTTCTGAATGTCCAAACTTCTTGTCCAAACATTGGATCGGTTCTTTCACAAACGAGTTTGCCTACAATGACCCACCATTCCCAAAGGCGATTTCTACTGTTGAGGCGGCGTACATAACCGTAGGCAATGCAGCGATCGCCCTCAATATCCATGAAACCAGTGAACTGATCGCCCTTAATATCGATGAAACCAGTGAATGGTTTGTCAGTACCTGTCAACTCGTGATAAGTATAGTCCTCTAATGCCCGAATGTGCCAAGGATATTCACTTTGAGCAAAAATTGTGCCACCGTCGAAATGGCTGTGGAGTTGAATCAGTTCCTTTGGCATTTCCGGTTGGCTTTGATTGTCTGACCAATCAATTGGCGATCGCATACTAGGTTTTTGCTCTAGGATGGTTAGCATCTTGAGAAATCGATCTTGCTTCCGTACTGCCCAGCCGATTTCCGGTTGGAGATAGCTATCTTGTTGCCGAACTCCAATAAAGCCTGCAACCACTTCTAAATCAGCTTTTCCTTTAGGGGTAACGAGTGCGATTGGTGCTTTAGAGAGTCCCGTGGGTAATACTGTTGGTGAGATTCCGTCCTCGACCGTGAGTTCTGCACGAGGGATATCTAGAATCGGATTCTTTTGTGTAGGCGCATGGGTGACGGAATGATTAATGTAGGGAAATAGATCGGCTAACCATCCTGTAATCACCTCTCCACCGTATATCTCCTTTGGTTTGTAAATGTGCTGCCAAAATTTCAGTGGAGGTCTACCAGCAACAGTGTCAATCAAAGCGTCACAAATTGGCAACAGCCGTTCTGTCCACCAACCCAAATCGTAAGCAGCGATCGCTTCAACCCGGTGTCGGATACTGCGCCAGTCGGCTTCTGTTCCGCGCACTGTAATCCCAGGAATGCCGCAAATGGCATAGAGCATATAATCAAAAT
>NZ_JACJOQ010000335.1:0-2939 GCF_014695635.1 Coleofasciculus sp. FACHB-712
ACGACAAAACTGAGGAACGGTAGTAATAGATAGTCCATACTGCTGTCCTGATACAGGCGATTAAAATGCTGAATCTCTAACTAAAAGTAAACTTTGACCTTAGTGCTAGCGGCGATTAAGCAACATTCGCCGCCTATAAATCCCTATTAGCCACCGGGGAATAAGACAGGAGCATCAAGAATCTTAAACTGTATCAATGCCAGAATGACCAGAGTGTATGCGGTTGAGGAGACTACACCTGTCAATAACTCTTTTTTCCAGTTACGCTCAGCGGGTTCCTTACTAAAAACATCGACAGCCCCTACTTGCATCAAGAGAATTCCCGCAATATTAGAGAGCCAGTACCCGACGATTGAGCAAGGCAGAAGTAAATCTGGGGAAAGCCAACTACAGATATACCCAAAAAAATAAGCAATTGGCAGATTGAAAAACAGGTCATTCCACCAACATAGTGGTGACAGCATATATCCAATGACCAGAAGGAATCCGCCTCTGAGCTTTTTGAACCAACCTTCCTGGAAACTTTGTTGAGCCGCTGGTTGCAAATGCTCAGGAGTTACTTGCCCTGCGAGGGTCAGCTCACTACTGGGTCTTTTAGCGTTGTCCATGTAAAATCCACTATCCCGCTAGAGTTACCGTAGTTTCAATTTAATCTGATACGGATCAAAAGTCTAGTGCGGAAGGGACAACGCTTTAGTTTTTTTTGAAATATCTAACTATGGTGTGAAACCTGCAAGGCTCTCCAAAGCTCTTGAAACCCTTAGAAGAGTCATCGGTTGGCTTGAGGCGGGAGCAAAACTAAACGAAATACAGGCTGCTGTTGGGTTTCACTCTGTTCAACCCAACCTACACGGAATGATTTGTCAGGCAGCCAGGGGCTGAAAGTGAGGCTTGTTAGCGTAGCAGGACGTAGTCGAGAGTCGTTAGTTGAGTAGTTAAACTAAGCCGGGTTGTCGTCAACCCGACTTGTCTTCAAAACCGAACTTTAAACTTTCGCTTCCTCCGGCTCCTCAGGGGATCTTCGGCTGGTCATGCACACTACTAGCCGAAGATCCCAATCGTCGAAGGGCTGTTTTCACATCATGGCAATGTCGGTGAAGTAGCTGTAGATTCTCAGGGGTATCGTTACTCCCTCTGTTTTTAGGGATGATATGGTCAGTGTCCAGCAAGTCTCCATCCTTGAAGGACAATCCGCTCCTGCACCTACTATCAAGCTAACTACCTGGTTTAGGCATCCACCTAATCCCCAAATCAACGACAAAATCACTCGACTTTGAACCGAGAACCCGATCGATCGAGGCGATAAACTAAGGTTTTCCCGTTGCCATCCACAGCGACTCGCCAACCTGCGACCATTGCTTGAGCGCAGCTATTTTCCGTACCAGGCAAATCAAAACAGGTATTTGACCACATCTGACTTCGACCTTCGAGGATGTATAACTGAGAAGTTGGTACTTTTAATTGCTTACTAGCATCCTGCAATACCACCTTAGCAATGGAATTCGGTAAAGAGTCTTTGCGTGGGGGCATATCGCCTATTGCTTCCGTCCTAATTTGCTCAGCAGATTTATCAGTACGATAGACCTGATATTGCTTCGGTTTGCCTTCCACCGTTACCTGCCAACCTGGTGTCTGAGCGCTCATGCACCGCTCTACAGGACTTGGAAGATCTAAACAGCCATTAGACCAAGTTTGCTGTTGAGTTTGTGTAATCAAAAGTTGGGAGATTGGTAAGGTTAAATGCTCGGATGCTAACTTTAAAACTTGCTCAGCAACCGCAGGAGGTAATTTTTTCGCCTCGTTTGGCTGGCTCTCCCTTTGATAAAGCTGAACCTGGGAACCCACTTTGTCAGTATTATAAATCCAGCGTTTTTGCCCGCTTTCTACGGTGACTTGCCAGCCCTCCACGACAACTGGATCGCAGGGATGGGGAAAAGTCGAAACTTCGCAACCATACGCCCACCCTGTCTGCTTCGCATTCACAATGCGTCCGGTGTTCGCCGGGAGTCCCCAGTTTTGGGTGGCATCTTGCAAAACGGCACTGACAACAGATTTAGGCAATTTGGCATCAACGATGCTGCTAGCAGCTTCATTTAATCTGATCCGGGAGCCGTTGCGATCGCTTCGATAAACTAAGCTTTGTTGCCTAGCTTTTACAGTGACTTCCCACGCAGGCATATTAATTTTGGTGCAGCCTTCAGCCGGACGCGGCAGATTTAAACAACCGTTGGTGTAAATCTGTTCATACTTAATGATGCGTAGTTGCGACGCTTGTAATCCCGTGCGTTGAGATGCTATTCGCAAAATGGCATTGGCAACGGAAGACGGTAACTTTTCTTTCTTAGATACTTGTTTGACGGGATCGGCAACAGCAGCTTCTTTTAAGGTTAAAGCAGTACATAAAGATAAAGACAAGCTGCTAGTTAACAAAATTAAAGTAGCAACTAGCCATTTTTTAGGATTTTTAGTTTGAGTCATTCTTTCCACAATTAAGGCTACTCCAAAGCCACTTGAATTAAAGTTTAGAAGTTTGATGTTTGCTTGAAGTTCATACAATCATTTGAGACGTGGCTGAAAAATCTATGTTCCAAATTGAATTTTTTCTGGGTTTTACAGGCACGTTAGCGCAAGGCTATTTTGCGTTTATAGATTCTGAACGCACTTAAAGCAACTTGTAAAAAAATAACTAAAATCAGCTTGCTATAGGCGCGATTTTTAATTTACTGGGAAGATTTACTCCTATTTTTATAACATTGAGATTAGGGCATCTAAAGAGTTGGTTTCAAAAACTGAAACCACTGAATATTATCTAGGCGGCTGAAGTCGCAGCGATATCAACGAAACCCGCCTACATGGTTTAAAAGCCCGATCAATTACCCATAGCAATCCTAAAGGATGCGTGACGGCGATATCCTCGACTTCTCTTAACAAGTCGGGGA
>NZ_JACJOQ010000336.1:0-4311 GCF_014695635.1 Coleofasciculus sp. FACHB-712
ACTTCCAGATTTCTTTATAAATATTTAAACTTTAGAAAATTATCTACTTTAGTTTGGAGGTAAAATGAGTATTTCTTGCAGTAGTTCGCTCGGATGGTAGAGGGACATTTGTATCCTATGCCCCTAAACTAGAACCGTCAGATGATATAGTTATCCTCTTATGTTGTCCTGTCAGCACCCCCTTCTTCGTGTTCTTGTTGTTGATGACCACGAGCTGACTCGTTTTAGCCTGAAATTAGCATTCCAGAGTCAGGCAAACATCGAGTTAGTCGGATTGGCTAGTAACGGTCAAGAAGCCGTTGAGATGGTCGAGCGTCACCGCCCTGATGTGATTATCCTCGATCTCCAAATGCCAGTATTAGACGGTTTGAGCGCATCAACGCAGATCAAGCACATCGATCCGCACGCTCAGATTATTGCCTATTCCTCAGTCGAAGACCCGCAGATTGAGGTAATGAGCCAAACTGCCAGAATTGATGCTTTTTGTAAAAAAGACACCGCTACTCAAGAGCTGATTGCTCTAGTCAAGCAGCTAGGGCAGCGGGCAGTCAGTCATTAGAAAGGGGCGCAATTAGTGATTGGCGTCCTTGCCGTAGCCTCTTGGCTAGAGTTCAGCTCGGCAAGGCGTTAGTTTCTAGTTGGCATCTGCCTCTGGGAAGGTGCGCCGAAATTCATCAATCAGGTCATCAATTTCTTCGAGTGCCTGATTAACATCAATTCGTAGAGTTCCCAGGTTTGGTTCCTCCAGGAGCCTTACCAGCGACTCACGCTTGAGTTCAATCTGGCTAATCCATTGCTTGAGTGTTTGTGGGTCCATTGTTTGCTTCCTCTGTCGATTATTTATTTACAATAATTAATCCTAGCGAAGGAAAGGAGGACGTTTCGGATCGGTAGGCTTATTTTTAATCACTTCAGAAATAAACCGCTTCAGCGCCTTCTCCCGATTTTTCATAAAAGCCGACCAAAATCCTGGTTGAAACTCATCCATTGTTTTAGCTAAAGCCCAAACATCTACAGCCAAGATGTTATAAAGCGTTTCATCTTCCTGCTTCAGCGTTTTGAGTTGATCCAGGATGGCTTTACTCTTTTTTGTAGCCCCGGAATTGTCTTCTTGAATCATTTTATTATCTCGGTTATGAATTGATGGCGGCGGACAACAGCGACTTATTTTGATAATAGGGGTTCCTTTTGTAAACGCCCTGAGTTATGAATTACCGTTGGTTGATGGGCTACTTTACAGACTCTGCACTCATTCGTCAAGGGCTATCAAATTAGCGAGACTTCTTCAGCTTCGTGCTTCCCAATCGCGACCCAAAGCAAGGCACATAGTTTTAACAAAAATCTCACCCATACTAGAGATGTTACCCAGTGCCAAGGATAATAAAGCTGAAGAGATTGTCAATTGGGTATCCTAATTAAAATGTTACGTCAAACTTCTTTGGGAACGTTGGGTTTAAGTGTTGGTGGCGTTTTATTTCTGGCGGGACTGGTCGCTTACGTTACCGACAACCCAACGCTGAATCTAGCCGGATTCTTCTATGGGGTTCCTCTGTTGCTGGGAGGGCTTGCCCTCAAAGCCTCAGAACTTACGCCCGTACCATTCAGCAAACCGACTTCCAAGGACATACTGGCACTCCGAGAACAGCAAGCAACCGCAACTCAAAACCAAATTCGTCTAGATGTCACCCGCTATCGCTACGGTCAAGATGCTCATCTCGATAGCTCTTTGAGCAGCTTGGGGCTGAGTCCAACCGATGAAGAAAGACCTGTGCTAACAGGATTACACGAAACTGCGATCGATGGGGCTTACGCTTTAGTGTTGGAATTTGAGTCGCCGCTCTTCCCTCTAGAGGTTTGGCAACAGAAGCGGGAGAAAATAGAAGGGTTTTTTGGCCCTGGTGTGCGCGTAACCGTGACTCAACCAGCTGAACAACGTGTTGATGTGGCGCTAATTGCTACACCCTAAACGTAGGGGCGGAGGAACTCCGCTCTTATTTTTCTAAACGCACGACATACCACTGTAAAAATTGTCCTGGCCCCATATCTAATTCGCAGGACGTTTCTAGCAGGTATTCAGCTTGAGCTTCTACTGAAGGAAATTTTTGCAAATCTGGCGGTAGGTTATCTTGACGAGTTGCCAAAATTGCCTTCAGTTTTTCTAACATTTCTGCGGGAGTGAGGAATTGCTCTGGTTGGTTGGGTTCCAGAACAACGAAGGCATCTTGTCGATACATCAAGGAATCTGGCATTTTAAGTTTTTTCCCAAAGAAGACATCTTGCACAAGTGTATCGTCCTTGACGATAGCTAAAAAGATGACATTGTCCAATTAGGAGATGGTTTTTTCTAGGGGCAATCTACTGAAGGCTTGTCTCGAAAATAAATAGTTTTTCAAGGTGCAACGCCAAAAAAATAGCCGCTGAGTGGAGGGTAGGATTCTACTGAAGACCACTCAGCGGTTAGATAACTAAATTAGGCTATTGTTTCTTACCCAGGCTCAAGACCCTTCAGGAAGGCAAGGGCAAGATTAGTTCACGTTGGCGTGGTTGGCTTCAGGAGTTGACTGACTGGTCAATTCTGGAGTCGTATTGGTGCTTCCTAAATTGAGTTTGACGACGGTACGCGGCGCTTCCGTGACTTTCGGCAGGGTTAATGTCAGGATGCCATTCTGGAAGTCAGCCTTGGCTTGGTCATTCTGAATCGGCACTGGTAGAGGAATCACCCGCTGGAAGCTACCATAGCGGAACTCGGAGCGGAAGAAGCCTTTTTCTTCATTCTTCTTCTCAAAGCGATGTTCGCCGCTAATGGCGATCGCTTCACGAGTGATTTGGACATCAATGTCCTTGCCTTCTACGCCTGGAATTTCAGCCCGCAGGATCAGATGGTCTTCAGTGTCTTGGAGTTCAATGGCAGGCTTCCAAGTTGTGCTGTACTGGCGAGAAGCTACGCGATCGCTTCCGGCAAGTTCATCAAACATTTGATCCATTTGACGACGTAGAGTTTCCATTTCTTGGAAGGGTTGCCAACGAATCAGTGCCATAAAACAGTTACCTCCAATTTGCAGTGACTAAATGCTTGAATTGAAATTTGTTCAATGGGATGAAGCTTTTAGTTCCCACGTTTTTATAATGTCAAAACAGTCTGGTTACGTCAGTGAGGAAAACCGAATTGCCTTTTGGGGGATTTTCCCGACTTCTAGAAGAAGGCGAAAAAATAACCGCCTTGCTGATGCTCAGCGGTTGAGTGGTTAAACTAAGAAGTTTTCGCGGCTACGGATTAACCGAAAATTATCTGGATTAATCCCAGACGCTAGCCGGTTCAGCACTCTCAGTTGCTTCGGGCTTCTTCGTGTCAGCAACGGGTGCGTCAGTGACTTCTGGAGCCGCACTGGTACTATCTGCTAGATTGAGCTTGACTACGCGATCGCGAACTGACGTTACTTTGGGCAGCGTCAGCATCAGGACGCCATCCTTAAATTCAGACTGGACGCGATCGTTGTGAATCGCAACAGGCAGGGAAATTACTCGCTGAAAGTTTCCGTAGCGGAACTCAGAACGGACGTAACCGCCTTCTTGTTCTTTCTTTTCGTAGCGGCGTTCGCCTGTAATAACAACCGCTTCACGAGAAATGCGGATATCAAGGTCTTTGGCTTCGATGCCAGGAATTTGTGCCCGCAGGATTAGGCTGTCCTCTGTATCTTGCAGCTCAATCGCAGGCTTCCAGGTGATTGGAGCATCCCGATTAACGCTTGCCAGTTCGTCAAACATTCGATCCATTTGACGGCGCAGGGTTGCCATTTCTTGAAAAGGTTGCCAACGAATCAGTGTCATAGTCGATTCCCAAGGGTTAAAACTTCTCTGTGTCGAACGCTGGAATTGAATTTTGTTCAACTGAGTTAAGCCTTTCGTTCACACTTCTTTATGATGTCGAAGGCACCCCAGCTTTGCCGGTGAGGCAAACCGCCTTGAGACAGAGGGATTTCCCCGCCTTTGTCGGAAAGTCGCAATTAGGGGCAATCTATTACAGAGTTTGAAGTTCTGTGGCCTTTTGCAGAGGCGTCTATGCGCCTGCGGTAAACTAAGCCTTGATTCTAGTGTCATTAGTAGAGAACACTCAGAAAGGAGCCGTTTTTCGATGTCTCATACCGTTAAAATCTATGACACCTGCATTGGATGCACCCAATGCGTTCGCGCTTGCCCAACGGACGTCCTAGAGATGGTTCCCTGGGATGGCTGTAAAGCCCAACAGATTGCCTCATCTCCTCGGACTGAAGATTGTGTAGGTTGCAAGCGGTGCGAAACTGCCTGTCCTAC